>CADCCP010000061.1 GCA_902800005.1 uncultured Ruminococcus sp.
CTTTCTTTTTGAAAATTGTTTTGATATGATGCGAAAATTATAAAAGTCAACATATCCTTATGACTTTTTATAGGATTGCTTTAACTGTTAAAAGCCTCCCATATCTTCATATTACTTGCTTTTATATATCTTAAAAGCCTCTTTTGCCCAATCCCTGTCTATCCTGATAAAGCCGTCCTGCTTGTCGGTTTCGGAGAAATACTGACGAACTATATCAAGAGAACGTCTGTACACTTCAAGGCGTGTGGTCTGTATATACGGATGTCTTTCCGCCCCAACAAAAAACTGAAAGCTGACGGTATTTTCCGCCTTGTTCATGTCAAGGAAATATCCCTCATACACCGTCATGTCGGCAGTTTTTTCAACTATCCTCTCGACAGCGTGTTTGGCAAGCTCCATTGCCATATCATCTGTATGCCCGTCCAGAAGGGCTATCTTTTCTTTCAGTTCGCTGACATTCGATACAAGACGTTTCTTTATATCCAGATCAGCAAATTCCTTTTCGATCTTTTCATCTGCAAGAATACGTCTTTTAGTCTGCGGGATGTAGTAGATCATAAATCCGTTTTCTATATCATTATAGAGAAGGGGGTGAAAAAGCTGTGTTTCAAAACTGCATCTCGGACATTTCCACTTGAAAAACCTGTCACTGAGAACGGACTTTTTCATATCGGGCATATCTTTTTCATTGACACTGCAAATAATTTCCGCATCGGACTTTTCCGAGCATTTCGGACATATAACTGTTTTCATGATTTTTTCGGACATTTTGTTCACCTGCAAATTTTTTTCTTTCATTATATCATATAATATCCGTTTTGTCATATAGTTTTTATATATTTTTTCCGACAAAAAATTCTCCGCCGGAACTCCTGACGGAGAATTTTGTTTTTATCATGCGGTAACTTTCAAAGTAAAGTATTTTTTCGATACTGTCCCGATACTGTCCTTTGCCTTGACACATATATCATATGTCGTTGCGGCAAGCGGAGTTATCTTGACACTCGTTGATGACTTAAAATCCTGAACAGTCGTCCATTTTTCGCTTGAAGCCTTCTTATACAGCACCGCATAGGTATATCCGCCCGAACCGTTCTTTGCAGATGTCGTGACGGTAACGCTGCTTTTGAGCTTGATAGACGTTGCAGAGAGCGTTGACGTATTTTCAACAGAGGGCTTCACGGTAATATCTGCATAAGCTTTTGCAATACCGCCGATACTGTCCTTTGCCTTGACACATATCTGATATTTACCGCTGTGGGCAGGCTTGACAGACAGCTTTGTATTGGTACTGAAAGCCTGTTTTTCCGTCCATTTTTCAGCATCAGCCTGTTTGAGATATATCGCATACTGATAGCCGCCGCTGCCGTTGGAAGCTGCTGCCGTAACGGTGACGGACTGTCCCTGAATGATGGTCGATGCCGAAACGGTGATCTTCGCACTTACGGCAGGCGTGACCTTAAATGAACCGTAGCTCTTTTGTACAGTGCCTGAGCTGTCCTTTACTTTCACGCAGACTTCATAATCACCTGCTTTTGAGGGCTTTGCCTCAACTTTGGTATTCGTTGAGAACTTCTGCTTTTCTATCCAGCTTGAAGCAGACTTCTCTTTATAGTAGAAAGCATAGGTAAATCCGCCTGTACCGCCTGTTGCGGTAACGGAAAAGGCTACCTTCTGACCGCACACGATAGAAGATTTTGAGACCGTCAACTTGGGAACGATAGGATTTTTCACGGTAACGGTCTTTGTCAATGATGCAACATCTCCGATACCGTCTTTAACATTTATATTTATCTCATAAGTTCCGACATTTGCAAACTGTATGCTTGCAGAGGTATTTGTACCATAACTCTGCTTTGTTGTCCATGAATCCGTTCCGGATTTCCTGTATCTTATCATATATGTATAAGAACCTGCACCGCCTGTCGCCGCACACTTGATACTGACCGAACCGCCCTTGTCGATCGACAGCGATGAAAGCGTAGACTTATTCACAAATTTCGCATTCACGGAAAATTCCAGATACTTGAATGCCATAGCACCCGTACTGTCCTTTGCTTTCACGCACACTTCAAAAGTTCCCGTTTTTGTGGGAGTGACAGCGATCTTGGAATTCGAGGAAAAATCCTGTACTTTTGTCCAACCCGTTGTACCCTTTGTATGATACCATACACCATATGTACAGGCATTCTTGCTTGTGGAAGAACCATTCACTATCACAGACTTGGTAAGATTGATCTTTGATGCTGAAAGAGTTGATGTATTGCTGAACGCCTGCGAACAGGTCACTTTAAAGAACTTCTTGACAACATTGGAAGTAGAGTCCTTGACTTTTACGCACAAGTCATAAGTATCTGCTGCTTTAGGAGTGAATGAAGCGGAGGTCTTAGTACCGAATCCCTGTATCGATGTCCATGATGAAGCCGATGTTGTTTTATAGTAGTAAGCATACTGATACGAACCCGAACCGCCTGAGGCTGCACCCTTCATTGTAACGGAATTTCCAAGAGATACTGTACCTGTACTTACAGAAGAATTATTGGCAAGTGCAGTACCCGTGACACTGAACGACTTGTATACTTTTGTTTCCTGACCGTTGGAACTCTTGAATTTCACGCATACATTGTAATCTCCCGGATCCTTCGGCACATAATTGTAGTAAGCAACACCTGAGAAATTCTGCAAAGTTGTCCAATTGGATGCCGATGAATATTTCACATAGAAGGCATATGTCACACTTGTACCGCCCTGCTGGGAGGCTGTGATATTGACACTCTCGCCAAGTGAATATGCACTCTTGTTTAAAGAGACACTTCCTGTCAGCTTAGACTCAACTTTCAGCGTGACAGTCTTTGAAGCCGTCCTGCCCGCCTTGTCAACAGCACTTACTTTTATATTATATGTTTTTGCTTCCGAAGGCTTGAACGAACAAGATGCATTCGTTGATGAAGCTATTTTTGTCCAGCTTGACGAATTTGAAGGAGCATACGAATAGGTATAAGTCACCGGATCGACCGCTCCTGAAGGCTTTACATTGATGGAAGCGGTATTGCCGATAATAATACTGGCAGGAGTAACACTTGCCGTAATTGAGAATACGTTGCTTGTATTCATAACGATCTTGAAATTGACGGTCTTGAGTTGTTCTGCATAGCTTCCCATACCATGTATGATAACGGTTGCAGTACCCACCTGAACATTGTTCCTGTATTCGACCTTATAATCCTTTCCAAGCGTGAGGGCAGTTCCGGAAGCACTCTTTACAGAGAGTGTCGGACATATCGCACTGCCTGTATAATACTGGTCAGGTATAGCCGCAACAGAACAATTATCAAAGCTCATCGCAACCGCTTTTAATGAAGCTGTTGCTGATACGGAAGAATTTTCCTTTGAAGATATGGTGATACGGCTCGTTCCCGGAGATACCGCCCTTATCTTGTTATAGGTGTACTCAAAATAATCGGGCTTTTCTATCGAAACATTCATATTTTCCGAAGTAAGATACGCACCGACTGAAGAATACATCTTGTTTTTTACATACAAATAGGAATTGATGCTTGCACCGCAGTATATCTGCATACCGTCCGTAAAGCCCATCTTTATATCCGAAAGCACAGACGGCAAAGCACTTATAGTCTGATCTACAACGATACCATACTGTGTATAGAGCGATTCATCAACGCCTGTTGAGGCTTTTGTCGAGAACAAAGCACAAACATATTTGTATCCGCATACATCGACAACGCCTACACCTACCGACTTATAATACGAGGAAGCTAATATGCTCAGACTGTCGGAATACGAACTCCATGTATCCACGATAGAGGAATTACTCCATACATCATAGCCGATAAGCTGTGCCAGACCATCAAGTGTCTTAGTTCCGTCAGGTCTCGTTGTCGAGGCTGATACCGAAAGCTCTGCTGCCCTGACAAACGCCTTTTCCATCAGATTTCCATCCATTTCTACCGCCGCAACACGATAATTGCCTCTGTACTCATTGATGATGTCCAAAATATCCTTTGCATCGTCATAGTATTTTGATACCTCTGCTATAGTGACATGAATAGGTGTTTCTGCGGCATGAGCATTTGTCTGACCGACAGCGAAAAACGACACCGCCATTATACATACCAACAAAATACTCATTACTCTTTTTCTGAACTTTACATTAATAAATATCACTCTCCTTTTCTTTATTTTACCATAAACTTTTGTTTTTTACAAGATTTTTTAAGCATTTTTAACATACAAAAAATCATGCTCATACTTGACACATATGAGATAATATGTTAAACTTACAACAGCATGATTATTCAACTATATAACCAAATATATTAAGGAGTGTACAGCATGAACATTATAGATCAAAATATACCGATATTTGCAAGGATAGCCGAAGGCATCAAAGACCATATCCTCACGGGTGACATCCATGAAGGTGAACAGCTCACTTCTACCACCCAGATCTCCAAAGAATACAATATAAACATAGCCACCGTCAATAAGGCTGTCAATCTTCTTGTATCGGAGGGACTTGTATTCAAAAAGCGTGGTATCGGAATGTTTGTAGCCGAAGGTGCTGTGGAAAAGCTCATCACCGAAAGACGCAAGGTCTTTAAAGACCGCTATATCAAAGGCACTCTTGCCGAAGCCAAACGCCTGCGTTACTCTGTTGAAGAGCTTCAGAATATGGTTGCAGAGGTCTACCGCTCGGAATGAACCGTTTAAATACAGAAATACCCGAACAGCTTCAAAACTGTTCGGGTATTATTATTGATCGGATAAACTTTTCTCTGCCGCATCCAACACCGCTGCTGCAACAGGTATCGCTTCACGATAGCCCGATCCGCCGTTCTCTATAACAACGGCAAATGCCAGCGGACATTCTTCATTCCTGCAAAAACCGGTGATCCATGCATGAGGCTGACCGTCTGCCACTTCTGCAGTACCCGTCTTGGCGCACACATCAAACGTATCACTGAAGCTGCCTTTACCGTAGTTGACAGCAACTGCACTATCCAGCATATCCGATAAGTTCTTTGCATTTTCCTCACTCATCATGCGTTCTCCCAAAACCTGTCGGGGTTCGTGATCGACACCGCTGATACCGCTCACGATATACGGCATGACAGGCACTCCGCCGTTTGCTATAGCCGCAGATATAACTGCTACATTCAAGGGCGTTTCAAGGACATTTGCCTGACCGACACCCGACCATGCAAATTCATTCCCATCAAGTTCCAAAACATCGTATTCACTCTTTGCCGACTCAAAACCGTCAAATACGATAGACTTGTTGAAACCCATTTTTTCTGCCTGTCTTGTCATAGCAAATCTTCCCAGTTTATCAGTAAGATGTCCGAAATAGCAGTTGCATGAATAGACGATCGCCCCTGTCATATCGACATCACCCATCACAAATTCACAGTTTATGTCATTGCCGCCTATTATATCTGTGCCGTTGCAGTGATAAACAACTTTTTCTACATTTCTGATATTTTCAAGACCTGTCGCTGCCGTGACCAACTTAAATGTCGAGCCGGGTGCATAAAGTCCCGAACATACACGATTCAGATATACACCTTCATATTGTTCGTCATTCTCAAGTTCATCATCAGACGGGATATTTTCGGGATCATATACAGGTGTGCTGACCATACAAAGTACCGCTCCCGTCATATAATTATAGAAAAATACCGCACCTTTTCTGCCGTCCAGTGCCTCATAGGCAGCTTTCTGTACATCCGCATCTATCGTCAGAGTGATGTCCTTACCTTTTCTGAGATTCTTCGGCATCCCGAATGAAAAAAGAAAATTATTTCCGATCAGTTCTGCTCGGTAGATATTCTGTACGGAGTTATACATATTTACAGTGCTGTCGTCGCCCACAACGTGAAAACAGGCTTTTCTGATACTTTCGTCATCATTGTAATGTCTGTCGCCGTTGCTGCTGTATGCAAGTATATTTCCCTTGCAGTCACAGATGCTTCCCGCATAGTCCAGATTGCCCGCTTCAGTCAGATGCCAATTTCGTGTATTCAACACCCAGTCATTTGCATTGACAAATATATTCACGGTGTGATACACCAATCCTGCAAAGAAAACTATTGTCAGAAATAATATGATATTTGAACGCTTCCTGATAATGTTCATATCAGCACTTCACCCCTTTTTCTGTGAGAGTGTTCGGGCTTTATCCTGTAGTACGTTCTTTCATCGGCAGACTTTATGAATGCCAGAAGTCCCCAACACGCCATCATGCTCGTTCCGCCGTAGCTGATGAAGGGCAGTGTCAGACCTGTCATAGGTATCATGCCCAGACCGCCGAAGATATGCAGGGCTGTCTGAAAGACAAGCAGACCGCTTGCCGTACACGCCGCCATTGAGTAGAAGACAGAACGGCTCTGGACCGTCACCGACCTTGCATACAGGACAAGTCCCCCTATCGTGCATACAAGAATAAGTGCCTGCAGCAGACCTGCTTCCTCGCTGAGAACGCTGAACATGAGATCACTTTCCGATATGGTGATATATCGGAGATTGCCGTTACCGATACCAAGACCGAAAAAACCGCCGCTTGCACCGAATATCAGTGAATGTGCCTGCTGATAGCTCTCATCTTTGGCATACTCCCATACATGACCGACTACTTTGAACCTGTCTGCAATATACGGCTTCACCATCACGACGACCGTGACTGCCGCCGCCGCCAAAAGCATGACTATCGCCACAGCCTTGCGGCTGCCCGACCACAGATATACGGCTATCAGGAATGCACCGAAAAAGACTACTGCCATACCTATATCGCTGATATAATACAGCATACAGAATATCGCCATAGTGATAATGAATAATCCCACGACATAACGATTTTTTCTGATCCTGTCAAGCGTACCCGCACATATGAACATATAGGCTATCTTTGCAAGTTCTGCCGGCTGCAGTGACATTCCCCCTATATATACCCAGTTTGATGCACCGTTGACGGTCTTTCCGAAAACTGCCGCCGATGCGACCAGTCCCAAAGCCGCAAATGCCATGATATATCTCTGATATTTCGTTCTGTCGGGGACTTTTATGAACCATATAAGAAACGTGTATATGACAAGCCCTATAACAAGGCTGATGATCTGCTTGAATCCCCACTCCATCGCATAGGTGCTGCTCATAACGATACCCGTTCCTGACAGAACGAATGCGATCGTTTCAAGCTCGAATTCAGGTCTTTTCAGCACCGTACATGATGCGAAGTAATACCCGAACATCACGGCAATGAACGTCAAAGACGGCATAAATACAGAGATCTCTTTCTGATAGATAAAGGCCTGCACTGCCATCATCAGTACATAGAATGCCGTCATGATGACCAACAAAGTTCCGGATATCGTCCTTGCATCCGTGTTAGGCAGGACTCTTGTCCTGACCTGTACAGCAGGCTTGAGTGTCATAACAGATGAACCCAACTGTATTTTATCGCCGCTGCGTATACGGCAGTTCTTCTTGATTCTCTGACCGTTGACAAAAACGCCTGCCTTTGAGTCAACATCCGATATAAACCATTCCCTGTTTCTCCTGAAAAGCACCGCATGGGCTCTTGATACCGTCATATCCTCTTCTATGACTATATCCGAATTTTCATTTCTGCCGATGAGATTTTCCCAATACATCACTTCGTATGTCTTATCAAATGTTTCGTTATAGAGCAAGGCAAGTGCCTTGTCTTCCCTTTTCCCCTTGTTCATTGACACAAAGCACAGAATTATCGTGATAAGTGCCAGAACGGGAGATGCTATCCTCAACACAAAAGCTATCATCTCAACAGTTTCCATCACATCACCTCCATTTGATATAGCTTATCTCTTTTTATCCCGTTTGTCAATAAAAAATTACAAGCGAAAGCAAATATGATTTGCTTTCGCCCGTCAGGACTTGTTTTCAAGCAGGGGTTTGATAGCCTGATACACCTTGCTGACTTTTTTGCCGTCGCCGTATTTTTTCATCATGGCAGCATTCACAGCGGTTTTTGTAGGACAGGTGTTGATACACTCCATCGCAAACTGTATATCTTCCTCTTCCTCATATTCAAGGAGCTTTCTCACCTTGTATTCCAATTCGTCATAGACCTCGTCCTGAGTGACAAGACTCCTGACCATGTATACATCGACTCCCTGCTTTTTCCAGTAATCTATCAGACAGTTAAAGCCGTTGTCTTTTGTAACGATATAAAAATCAACTTTTTTCTTGCAATTTTCCCTGCACTGACTTATGGCATATCCCAAAAACGATGTAAGCTGAAAGTCAAGTGCATTCTTGTAGCCAACTCTTACCCTTTGGGTACTTATGACAGCCTTTGTATTATTGAGTATCGCATGAAGATCAAATGACATCTTATCGGCATTTTTGCTGTAGAAGATGCATATAGAATCCGTCTTTTTGCGGTTCTCGATGCCGTTGAGACCGTCAAGTTTAACATTCTCGTAGTCCACAAGAAAAAAATTCTCTATATTTTTATGAAATATATGCTTGTGATTGCTGATAATAATATCGGTTATGCTGTCACTCTCATTTTTTTTAGTTTCCTTTGCTTTGTCTGACATAAACATTTCACACCTTACTTTTTGACATAATCATATTATATTAACTTTTTCGTATAAATTCAATATCTTCTGCAAAATTTTTTTTAATACAAAAAAGCAGCGGTACAGTTTCCTGTACCGCCGCCGAAAAGGGACTTATTTAACTGTTACATTGAAGTATTTTTTAACGATAGTTCCTGTATTATCCTTGACTTTTACGCATATATTCTTTGTGCCTTTTCCTGAGAACTTAATGGAAGTAGAAGTTGTTGTGCTGAAATTCTGCTTTGTTGTCCATGTGTCGGAAGAAGAAGCCTTATAGAAGAAAGCGTATTTGTAAGGAGATGTACCGCCTGATGCAGCACCCTTTACAGTTATTGCATTACCGAGAGTAACAGAAGTTGCAGAAACTGTAGAATTGTTTGTAAGAGCAGTATTGGCTGTTACTTTTACGGTAAAGTACTTTTTAACGACAGTTCCTGTGCTGTCCTTAACTTTTACGCATACATCCTTTGTGCCTGCACCTGCGAACTTGATGGAAACAGAAGCTGTTGTAGAGAAATCCTGCTTTGTTGTCCATGTGTCGGAAGAAGAAGCCTTATAGAAGAAAGCGTATTTGTAAGGAGATGTACCGCCTGATGCAACACCCTTTACAGTTATTGCATTACCGAGTGCAACAGTCGTTGCAGAAACTGTAGAATCGTTTGTAAGAGCATTTGAAGTTACCTTTACGGTAAATGTCTTCTTAACGATAGTACCGTTGCTGTCTTTGACCTTTACACATACATCATAAGTGGTAGCCTTTGCGGGCTTGATCGAAACAGTTGTATTTGACTTGTAAGCCTGAGCTGTTGTCCAACTGCTGTCAGCAGATTTCTTATAAAGAACTGCAAAGTTATAGTAGCCCGAACCGCCCTTTGCAGCACCCTTGACAGTAATCGTGCTGCCGAGTTTTATGCTTGTTGCAGAAACAGTTGAGTTGTTTGTAAGAGGAGTTGTAACGGTCACGGTAAAGTATTTTTTCTCTATCGTGCCTTTTGCGTCCTTGACCTTGATACACCCGAAGCAGCACCCTTTGCAGTAAAGGAACTGCCCTTTGAGATAGTCGTTGCAGATACGGAAGATTTATTTACCAGAGCCGAAGTTACAGGTTCATTTACAGTAACATCAAAATACTTCTTGATGATATTGTTTGCACTGTCTTTAACTTTAACGCAGATATTCTTTTTACCTGCACCGGAGAACTTGATAGAAACAGAAGTTGTTGTAGAAAAGTCTTGTTTTGTAGTCCATGTAGAAGCTGAAGAAGCCTTGTAGAGTACAGCATATTTATAAGGAGACTTGCCGCCGGATGCTGCACACTTTACAGTTACGGAGTTACCGAGTGTAACTGTTGTTGCGGAAACCGTCGAGTTGTTTACAAGGCCATCATCCGGAACAGGAGGATTGCCGCCCTCAGATGTAAAGGTCTTTGTAGCGGTCGCTGTTGCACCCTTTGAGTCTGTGATGACACACTTAAGAGTATGTTTGCCCTCTGTTGTGGGAGTCCATGCAACTGTTGCAGTTGTGCTTGATGACTTGATAACTTTACCGTCAACAGAGAATTCGTATTTGTAGGGAGATGTTCCGCCGTAGCCGATACCCTTTATTGTAAGAGCAGTTGTCGAGAGCTGGGGAGCGGAACGGTCTGTACCGAAGTTGACCTGGAGAGGAGTTGAGGGTGAGGGAGGAATTATAATCTCACCGCCGCCGATCTCGCCCTTACCTATGGAAGCAAGTGATACTGTAATGTTGTCAATATCTTCTTTTTCTTCGGAAGTACTGGGGTCTGCGGAGTAATCGCCTGTTGCATTGTCTACCATTGAGGGATCATACGGGATACAGTCAAGTGCGGATTCGCCACGTGTTGCAACGAGCATCGCACCGATACCATTTGATGTGATATAGTCTTTTGTGATACCGAGAGTTGCAAGCGGTATCTTCATCTCATAGAATGAGTCGTATTTAGTGTCATGGTTTTTGGTTTTGAAGTCTACCCATTCTGCACTGTCGCTCATAACGTCTGCCGGATCATCGGAACCGTCAAGACCTATGATCTTGCTGCAAATGTTGGTAGTAGCCATCTTATATTCAATACCGCCGTCTGCAAAACCTACACGATAAGGAGGATCATAGTCTGTATTACCCTGTGCGTCTGCTGCTGCAAACATGGAGGGCTTACCAAGACCGGGCTTACCGCTCATGTAGAACAATCTGTCAACGTGAGTTGTAAATGTAAGTCCCATTTTCTGTCCCCAGATGGAACCGCCTGCTGTATTCTTGTTAGTCATGCCGACGGAAGAAGAACTGAGGCTCAAAGCGAGAATAAGGGGAACGTCAAGTACACGTCCGCCGTCACTCAGAGGACCGTCACCGGGATTTGCCCAAGTATCTGTGGTATTGACCATCTGCCAGCCGATATAGAGGTTAGTATCGTCCCATGCGGCAAAGAGTGCATAAGTATCGAGTACGCAGTTTTCATGACCACCTTTCCAGTGGTTAGCAACGTCCCATGCAGCACCCTGTGCGATAAGCATATCTTCCGACCAGTCACTTGCATCACCGTCTATGGTAATAGTAGCCTGTTTGCCGACACCTGTCGGATTGGTCTTATAAACGCTTGCAAGACCTGCCGAAGTGCTTGAAGTCTTTACAACATACTTTTTCTTGTATGTCAGAGTTTTGTTTGTTGTTTTAGAACCGTCTGTTGCGGTAACTTTTACAGTTACATCACTATCGCCTATCTTGCCTTCACCGATAGTAACTTTCGTTGTGCTTGTAAAGGTCTTTGTAGGACCGTTGTCTACGCTGTAAGTACCCTTTGTGGCATTGGAAAGAGAAAGCGTAATATCAAATGTTTCTGTAGTAAAGCTTGTACCGCTTGCCTTGTCAACGGTAACATCGGGGTCTGTTGTCGGAGGATCGGGAACTACAACTGTTTCGGAATAATCCTCCCACTTATTGCCGGCACTGAACAGCTTTGAAGTACCGCCTATCTTCATACCGGGCTGCATATCGGCAGGGTATCTGTTAGTTGCTGAGCCTGTGCCGTCATTGAAGATGACCTGAGCGTTTTCAAAGCCCGATACATCGAGTTTGAAATAGCCTTTGGAATTTTTGTCCGTCATCTTAACGCCCGGCCATTTTCCCATTTCTTTGGCAGTACCCGAACTTTCGTCATATACATAAGCATATACCGAACTCCAATTATAAGAGGAGTTGTCGAAATAAACACATACTTTTGCATTGGGATCTACTTTTGTATAGGTGTAGGTCTGTGAAAGAGATTTTCCGCTTTTGCCCGTACCTTTGAGAGTAAGAGTAACTTTTCCGCCGACAGCCGTTGAAGAACCTATTGTTATTTTTTGACCATTGGTGAAAGAACCTGATGCACCTTCGGAAGTAGAATAAGTTGTTCCTGTTGCATCGGAGCAGTTGAGAGTAACTGACATTGTATTGTCAAAACTGCCGTTTGCGGGAGAAGCCGAAATGCTGCCGTCGGGATCGGGAGCAGGTGTTCCGCCCTTATAGAATACTGCGATACCGGAAGAACCGATATGACCTGTCATCTGAGTTGCGGTAACCGTCCATGTACTGCCGCTTATTTCATCGGTATACGTACCGGGAGTAACCGTACCGCCGCCGTTGGG
>CADCCP010000062.1 GCA_902800005.1 uncultured Ruminococcus sp.
AAGGATGTAGGCAACGGTTTCATGGCTTATGAATTTACTTCGACCGCTTCCGATATAAAAGTTATTTTCAACAATGGTGCAGGTGTACAGTATCCCAGTTCAAATCAGCCGGGCTTCCCGTTCCAGAACAAAGGTCTTTATACAAGCGAGGGTTTCAGTAAAGTTATTGAAAAACAGCAAGATGTAGCTGTAACATCTGTTTCTGTAAGCCCGACTTCCGCAAGTGTTGCAGTAGGTGCAACAACTACCCTTTCCGCAACTGTTTCACCGTCCAATGCGACAAACAAGACTATAACATGGACTTCAAGCGATACAAGCGTTGCGACTGTTTCAAACGGCACAGTAAAGGGCGTTAAAGCAGGTACAGCGACAATTACGGCAAAATCCTCCAATGGCAAGACTGCAACGGCGACTATTACAGTAACAAGCACTCCGTCTCCGACACCACTCACGAACAATTCAAAGATCTCTGCAACGACTTTAACTCTCGGAAGTTCCATAACTCTGACGGGTGCAGCTTCGGGCGGTACATCTCCCTATACTTATGCTTACTACTATAAAAAGTCCTCTCAGGACAGTTGGACTACTGTAAAGGATTTCAGCAGTACAACATCTGTTTCAATAACACCTGCAAGTGCAGCAACTTATAATGTCTGCATAAAGGTAAAGGACAAGACAGGCACTGTTGAAAAGAAATACTTTAATATTACACTGATAACGGTATCTGCCACAATGAAAGTTTCCGCAAGTACCATCAATCTCGGCGAAACTGTTACGGCAAGTGCTTCGGGCGGTTCAAAGTATGCTTTCTACTACAAGAAAACAAGTGATGAAAACTGGACGACCGCAAAAGATTTCAGCACAACAAAATCTGTTACCATCAAGCCTGCAAAGGCTACCACTTACAAAATATGTATCAAAGTAAAAGATTCTTCCGGCAATGTTCAGAAAAAATACTTTGACTTGACCGTTAAAAAGGGATTGACAAATACATCGACCATTTCTGCAACTTCAATAACCCTCGGCAAGACAGTTACTCTCAAAGGCTCTGCAACAGGCGGTACAACTCCGTATAAATACGCTGTTTATTACAAGGCATCTTCCGCTTCGACATGGTCTACAAAGCAGGATTTCTCTACAAACAATTCTGTTTCCATCAAGTTTACAGGCACAGGCACAAAAGATGTATGTGTCAAGGTCAAGGACAATTCGGGAACAGTTGCTAAGAGGTATTTTACAGTGACGGTAGCATCAAGCATAACAAACAATTCAACCGTCAGTGCAACGAGTGTTACAAAAGGCGGTAAAGTCACAGTGAAATTTGCAGCATCGGGCGGTACTTCTCCCTACACATACAAAGTTGAGAGAATGCTCGTGGGCAGTTCATCGGGCTGGACGGCTATCTCAAACACTTCATCAACTTCTACAACCGTTACTATTCCGACAGCAGCTACTTATCAGATAAAAGTAACTGTTACCGACAGCAAGAAAGTGACTGCTACAAAGTATTTCACAGTAACGGGCAAATAAGAGTATAACATTTTAAATAAATACCTTCTGAATTAAGAGTACCCATACAGAAAAAATCTGTATGGGTATTCTTTTGTTGCAAGCGATGGGAATATGTGTTATAATGTGTGAGGTGATGTTAATGAAGCATAGTGATGTGAAGATAATAACGGCAAATGCCGAAGAAATAGAGATAAACAGGAATGAATTGGCATTACGGCTGAAAACCGACAGGAATTACGAAAGTGAGATAATTGAAAAATGCCGTAAGCAGTTCAATAAAGTTGTTAATTACAGGTGTGCATATATCCGCATACCCGTTGACTTGTCACAGGAAAATATATGTAAATTTGATTTTGCCGAAGTTCACAGTAAAAATTTATATAAGAATTTACAGGGGTGTAAAGAGGTGTTTGTGTTTGCGGTCACAACGGGAATTGCTGTTGACAGGCTTTTGGCAAGACTCAACATTACCTCACAAGCCGAACACTTTATCACGGACGGGCTTTCATCAGCGGCAATAGAGAGTTTTTGCGACTATGTATCGGACATTCTCAAAAGTGGCTTGCAGTGTGCAAGCCGTTTCAGTGCGGGTTACGGAGATTTTTCCATAACATTCCAAAAGCCTTTATTGGAGAGGCTCTCAGCCTCCGAAACTCTCGGTATTACACTTAATTCGGCATATTTAATGACACCCGTAAAATCCATAACAGCTATAATGGGGGTAAAAGCATGAAAGATATAAGGAAAGCGATAAAAGAAAGACGTTTATATTTTGACGGCGGAACAGGGACAGTTTTACAGAAAAAGGGCTTGAAACCGGGTGAACTTCCTGAAACGTGGAATATCACTCAACCGCATAAAATAGTGACTTTGCATAAGTCATATTTCAAGGCAGGGGCAAATATCGTAAAGACAAATACCTTTGGTGTGAACAGAATGAAATTTCTGAATTATGCGGAGCTGATAAGAAAGGGTATTGAATGTGCAAAAAAAGCCGTTTCGGAAGTTGATGACGGCAGAGAAAAATATATTGCCTTTGACATAGGACCTACGGGAAAATTACTTGAACCGTTGGGTGACTTGCCGTTTGAGGAAGCCGTTTCTATATTTGCGGATAACGTGAAAGTTGCCGCCGAATGCGGTGCAGACTTGATATTGATAGAAACTATGAATGACAGCTATGAAACAAAGGCGGCGGTTTTAGCGGCAAAGGAAAACAGTGATTTACCGATATTTGTAACGAATGTCTATGACGGTACGGGAAAGCTTATGACAGGTGCAGATCCGGCGGCAATGATAGCCATGTTGGAGGGCTTGGGGGTAGACGCTCTCGGAATGAACTGTTCACTCGGTCCGGATAAAATGCTTGAGATAATAGACGATTTTGCAAAATATGCATCAGTGCCGATAATCGTAAATCCGAATGCAGGCTTGCCCGAAGTCGTGGACGGCGAAACGGTCTTTAATATCAATGCAGAGGAATTTTCCGATTACATGGTACAGCTTGCGGAACATGGAGCTTGTATATTGGGGGGCTGTTGCGGTACAAATCCGGAATTTATTAAAAAGACCGTTGAAAAAACTCAAAATATGCCGTATCAATGCCCGACAGAAAAAGATTTCACAATGGTGTCGTCATATACTCATTCTGTTATCGTTGACAGAGAGCCGATTTTGATAGGTGAACGCATAAATCCCACAGGCAAGCCTAAATTGAAAGAGGCTTTGAGGACGGGGGATTTGAATTATGTTTTGAATGAGGCTGTAAGACAGGCGGATAAAAATGTGCATATACTTGATGTAAATGTAGGTTTGCCTGAGATAGACGAAACGGCAATGATGAAAAAATGCGTGTCGGCGATACAGGCGGTTACAGACTTGCCCTTGCAGATAGATACGACTAAATTTGACACTCTTGAACAGGCTATGAGGATATATAACGGCAAGCCGTTAGTCAATTCTGTGAACGGCACTGAGGAAAGCATGAAAAATGTTTTGCCGATAGTGCAGAAATACGGCGGAGGTCTGATAGCCCTGACGATAGATGAAAAGGGTATACCCGACAATGCACCCGACAGGGCGAAAATTGCCGAAAAAATAGTTTCTCGTGCCGCTGAATACGGCATTTCAAAGAAAGATATTATTGTTGATCCGCTTGCATTGACTATCTCATCAAATCCCGAAAGTGCTGTTGTGACGTTGGAGAGTATACGTTTGATAAGGGCATTGGGAGTAAAGACAAGTTTAGGAATATCGAATATATCTTTCGGTTTGCCGCAGAGGAATCTCGTGACAAGCACGTTTTATGCAAATGCCTTGCAAAGCGGTTTGAATTGTGCGATAATGAACCCGTTTGCAAGTGAGATGATGAATGTTTACTATGCGTACAGGGCATTGAACTGCATGGATACGGGGTGTGTGGATTACATCAATTATGCGTCAGCCATTCAGGGAGATGTCAAAAAAGATGTGAAGTCGGAAGAAAATCTTCATGTGTGTATAGTGAAAGGCCTGAAAGAGGGGGCAGTTTCACAGACTAAAAAACTGCTTGAAAGCATTTCACCGCTTGATGTGATAAATGAACATATCGTGCCTGCATTGAATGAGATAGGAACGGCTTTTGAACAGAAAAAGGCATATTTACCGCAGTTGTTGATGAGTGCGGAAACGGCTTCATTGTCATTTGAGGAAGTCAAGAAAAAGATACCGACTGACCAGACGGATAAAAGTAAAGCGATAGTTTTGGCGACTGTCAAGGGAGATATACATGATATTGGAAAAAATATCGTGAAAGTTTTGATGGAGAGTTACGGATTTACTGTATATGATTTGGGAAGAGATGTACCGCCTGAAACGATCTTAAAGTGTGCATTGGAGAATAAATGTAAATTGGTGGGGTTAAGTGCCTTGATGACAACGACAGTACCGGCGATGGCGGAAACGATAAAACTTTTGAATGAAACGGACAGGTCTATTGTGACTATGGTAGGCGGTGCAGTTTTGAATCAGGAATATGCGGATATGATAGGTGCTGACTTTTACGGAGCAGATGCGATGGATAGTGTGAGATTTGCTGAAAAGTTTTATGCAGGCTGAATTTTTGAGGAAATATATTCATAAACATTTACAAAAATATATTGGAGAAAATGTTTATGAAGAAGATCATATTTTCAAGTCCGTTTAAAGTGAGAATGAGATTCAAAGACAGCGGTGTATTGCTGATGTTCTGTATTGTGCTTTTCACGGGGATAGTGTGCGGAGCGGTCTCAGGCAGGAATGCCGACAGTGACATGATGAAAAGACTTGACTTCATCTTTCAGACAAACTATCATGTGAGATGTTCACAGGGGATATTGTCTGCATTTGTATCATCATTCGGTTCATCAGTGATATTTTTGACAGTGATATTTTTATTGGGACTGTCACTTTGGGGCGGATTTTTGGCATGGACAGTGCCGTTTTTCAAGGGCTATGGCTACGGCTTGGCAACAGGGTATCTTTACGGTGCATACGGATTTTACGGAGTGGGATATAATTTGCTGATAGTATTGCCGGGAGCATTTTTGTCTGCACTGGTGATCTCTTGGGCGGCAAGGGAAGCTATGCGGAATTCCGCCAAACTGACAGGCTTTTTCATAAAAAGTGAAGTGCATGATGATTTAAAAATGCAGATGGGACAGTATATGAAAATGATGTTGTTGATGTTGGGGGCATGTGCGGTATCGGCGGTGCTTGACACGGTGCTTGGAATGTGTTTTTCATGGATATTCAAATTTTGAAGATAAAGGGAATGGGATATAATGGCTCAGGGACAGAGAAAATATAACATTGCAGATTTTACGACAAGGTATTTTGAGAATATCGGAAAGGTGACACTTGCAAATTTACTGTATTGCATACCGCTGACGGTATTTTTGGGGGTGATATTCCTGATATTCGGATTGACGGGTGAAATGAATCTGTTGGGTGTATCGGTGGTAATACCGCTGATGTCGCCGTTTTCGGCAGGACTTATGTATATAAGCCGAAAGCTGACCGCCAAACAGGAAATAAAACCGTACAGGGATACCATTCACAGCATAAGGGAAAACTGGAAATTCTTCACGGTAAACGGAATTATAGTTTATATAGTGTCATTGGGACTTTATGTGACGTTTGCATATTTCAGGGAAAACCTTGATAAACCGATAGTGATATTTTATCTGATAATAAGTTTGTTGGCAGGACTGTTTTTTTTGTTTATGGAGCTGTCAATGGTGACGATGGCGGTAAGCGTGGAACTGAAAGTAAGTGAATTGCTGAAAAATGCCGTTATGCTCGTTACGGTGGGGATAGTACAGCATCTTAAAACGCTTGTATGGCTTTTGTTCATAATAGCAGTGGTAACATCTGTTTTGCTTATGTCGAACAGTTGGCTGATATTTTTTATCGTACTTGCAGTTATAACAGTATTGTTTTTGCCTGCGTTGATGTCGTATATATGTGTATATAACACTTATCAGACAATTGAAAAAGCCGTTATAAAGCCCTTTGCAGAAGAAAAAAGAGTTCTTGATGCAAAAAAACAGCTTGCCGAAAGTGAAAAGAGTATCACTGTCGAGGAGTTGGAAATGCTTTCAAAAGGCGATAAAGACGAATATGTATCTCTCAGGGGCAGAATGGTGAAAAGAAGTACAGTAATAAAAATGCTTGAAACAAAGAAAAATATGCAAAACAATATTGACGATATTTAAAGAATAGACTATAATAAGAATATGACAACTCATTGAAAACGGAGGTAAAATGATATGGATAATATTGGAACATTTGAAGTTAAGGATATTGAGAGCTTTGAAGCGAAACTTGCACAGGTGAAGGAAGCTCAGAAAAAGTTTGCGGAATACTCTCAGGAACAGGTAGATAAAATTTTTAAAGCGGCGGCAATAGCTGCAAATCAGGCGAGAATACCGCTTGCAAAGATGGCTGTCGAAGAAACAGGCATGGGTGTAGTTGAAGATAAAGTTATAAAAAATCACTATGCGGCAGAGTATATATATAACAAGTATAAAGATACAAAAACGTGCGGCGTGATAAGCCGTGATACAGCTTTCGGCATGACGGAAATTGCAGAACCTATCGGTATAATAGGAGCAGTCATCCCCACAACAAACCCGACTTCTACTGCAATTTTCAAGGCTCTTATATGCTTAAAGACAAGAAACGGCATTATTATAAGCCCTCATCCCCGTGCAAAGAGATCAACTATTGCAGCGGCAAAACTTGTTCTTGAAGCCGCTGTAAAAGCCGGTGCTCCTGAAAATATAATCGGTTGGATAGATGTGCCGTCACTGGAACTGACAAATGCTCTTATGAGAAATTCCGATACGATACTTGCCACAGGCGGTCCCGGCATGGTGAAATCAGCTTATTCATCGGGTAAGCCTGCATTGGGTGTGGGTGCCGGAAATACTCCTGTTATAATTGACAGTACAGCCGATATAAAAGTTGCTGTAAACTCTATTATCCATTCAAAGACCTTTGATAACGGTATGATATGTGCATCTGAACAGAGTGTAACTGTTTTGGCGGATATTTATGATGAAGTTAAAAAAGAGTTTGCCGCAAGAGGCTGTTATTTCCTCAAAGGTGATGAAATTGACAAGGTAAGAAAGACTATTTTGATAAACGGCTCTCTAAATGCGAGAATTGTCGGACAGTCCGCTTATAAGATAGCACAGTTGGCAGGCGTTGAAGTTCCCGAAAAGACGAAAGTTCTCATAGGTGAAGTTGAAAGTGTTGATATAAGCGAAGAATTTGCACATGAAAAACTCTCTCCTGTACTTGGAATGTATAAAGCCGAAACATTTGATGAAGCTCTTGCAAAAGCCGCACAGCTTGTTGCAGACGGCGGTTACGGTCATACTTCTTCACTCTTTATACACCCTGCACAGACAGAGAAAATTGCAAAACACGCTCATGCTATGAAAACTTGTCGTATCGTGATAAATACTCCGTCATCACACGGCGGTATCGGTGATCTGTATAACTTTGCTCTTACACCGTCCATGACATTGGGCTGCGGTTCATGGGGCGGCAACTCCGTTTCCGAAAATGTCGGTGTAAAACATCTTCTTAACATCAAGAGAGTTGCGGAACGCCGTGAAAATATGCTTTGGTTCAGAACTCCTCAGAAAGTTTACTTCAAAAAAGGCTGTATGCCGATAGCCCTTGATGAACTCGGCATGATGGGCAAGAAAAAAGCATTTATCGTAACAGACAGTTTCCTGTATAAAAACGGCTATGTAAAGCCCATTGAAACAAAACTTGATGAATTGGGAATACAGCATACCTGTTTTTATGACGTACAGCCCGATCCGACTCTTGCCTCTGCAAAAGAGGGTGCGGCAGCTATGTCACTCTTTGAGCCTGATGTTATAATCGCATTGGGCGGCGGTTCGGCTATGGATGCAGGAAAGATCATGTGGGTACTCTATGAACATCCCGAAACGGATTTCATGGATATGGCTATGTGTTTCATGGACATTCGCAAGAGAATTTGTCCTTTCCCGAAAATGGGCGAAAAAGCATATTTCGTAGCTGTTCCGACATCATCGGGCACAGGTTCGGAAGTAACTCCTTTTGCCGTCATAACAGACGAAACAACTCATATAAAATATCCTTTGGCAGACTATGAACTTTTGCCGAACATGGCAATAGTTGATGCTGATAACATGATGAATCAGCCAAAGGGCTTGACGAGTGCATCAGGCATTGATGCTCTCACACACGCACTCGAAGCATACGCATCTATCATGGCAACGGAATATACAGACGGTCTTGCATTGCAGGCTATGAAGAATATATTTGCATATTTGCCGTCAGCTTATGAAAACGGTGCAAGTGATCCTGTTGCAAGAGAGAAAATGGCAACGGCTTCTACAATGGCAGGTATGGCATTCTCAAACGCATTCTTGGGAGTTTGTCATTCAATGGCACATAAACTCGGTGCTTATCATCATATTGCACACGGCGTTGCAAATGCACTTCTCATCACTCGTGTAATGAGATACAATGCCGATCCCGTACCGCCTAAAATGGGTACGTTCTCTCAGTACGCTTATCCGCATACATTGGAAAGATATTGTGAATGTGCAAGATTCTTGGGATTTGTCGGCAAAGACGACAACGAAACTTTTGAGATATTCATTCAGAAGATAGAGGAACTTAAAGAAGTATGCGGAATTAAAAAGACCATAGCAGATTACGGTGTAAAAGAGGAAGATTTCCTTGCAAGCCTCGACGACATGGTTGAACACGCTTTTGACGATCAGTGTACAGGTGCAAATCCGAGATACCCGCTGTTTTCAGAGATAAAAGAGATGTATCTTAATGCATACTACGGAAAATAATTGCAATGTACAATGTGCAATGTGCAATGTACAATGTGCAATGTACAATGTGCAATGTGCAATGTGCAATGTGCAATGTACAATGTGCAATGTGCAATGTACAAGTATATTGCTGATTGATGTTTGTGAGGTATTTAAGAGATGTCTTGTATCAGTTTACCGAAAAAGATATATTTCAAAGAGGGCTGTCTGAATGTGGCACTTGACGAACTCAAAGGCATGAAAAGAGCATTTTTAACAGGCAGTTCGGAGCTTGTAGAGAAAAAGCTCGATGAATTGGATATACAGCATATCGGATTTTCGGGCGTTGAAAGCAATTTGTTGAATGAGATAAAATTATTTGAGCCTGATGTTATCATAGAGATAGGTGAAAAATGCGAAATTGAGTATAACGCATATAAAGTAGCCGTTAATTGCATGGATATAAGTGCAGACATGGTGATAACGGACAGGTCGGAAAATTTGCCTGATCTGGCAATAGATTTTGAATAAAATAAAAGACACTGTGCAGGATTGTGCAGTGTCTTTTTAAAAGTGAAAGACGGGGTGCAGGGGACG
>CADCCP010000063.1 GCA_902800005.1 uncultured Ruminococcus sp.
TATTCGTCAAGCCATTTGTCACCGTCAGCGTGAAGAACTTCTTTTCAACAGTGCCTTTACTGTCCTTTACCTTCACACACACGTCATATTCAACGGCATTTGCAGGTTTTATAGAAACAGTTGCATTCGCCTTGAAATCCTGTTTAGTAGTCCACTTTGTATCAGACTTCTTTTTATACAGCATAGCATAAGTATATGGTGCTGTACCGCCTGTTGCCTTACCCGTCAAAGTAACGGTGTTTCCCAGAGATATTGTCGTGGCAGAGATGGTTGAAGTATTCGTCAAGCCATTTGTCACCGTCAGCGTGAAGAACTTCTTTTCAACAGTGCCTTTACTGTCCTTTACCTTCACACACACGTCATATTCAACGGCATAGCATAAGTATATGGTGCTGTACCGCCCGTTGCCTTACCCGTCAAAGTAACGGTGTTTCCGAGAGATATTGATGTTGCAGAGATAGTTGAAGTATTCTTCAATGCACTTATTACTTTCACTGTAAAGAACTTCTTTTCAACAGTGCCTTTACTGTCCTTTACTTTAACGCACACGTCATATTCAACGGCATTTGCAGGTTTTATAGAAACGGTTGTATTTGAAGAAAAATCCTGTTTAGTAGTCCACTTTGTATCAGACTTCTTTTTATACAGCATAGCATAAGTATATGGTTTATAGAAACGGTTGTATTTGAAGAAAAATCCTGTTTAGTAGTCCACTTTGTATCAGACTTCTTTTTATACAGCATAGCATAAGTATATGGAGATGTACCGCCCGTTGCCTTACCCGTCAAAGTGACGGTGTTTCCGAGAGATATTGAAGTAGCTGATATAGTCGAGTTATTAACGAACGGTTCCGCATAAGGTACTGTGAATGTATGTTCCATGTCGGCATGACCGCACTCACAGCTCTTATAATATATCGTTCCGTGTTCCCTATCGCTTGATACGAGATATTCAGGGTTTTCAACTTCTTTGTTGTAATTATGTGTAGGGATGATATGCATTAAAGTCTGTTCTTTTTTGGACTTGCCCGCAATATCGGTTTCCGTAACGGATATATCGTCATTTTCACCCGAATATGCCGTTAATGAGTGAACTTTATTATCAAGTGACAATGTGCCTTTGTCGTGTATCAAAGAACCGTAATACACGTTTGAGGACAATAATCCGTTATAGTCTGTTTCACCGTTGTAATAATAAACTGTACCTCCGTTTTCGCAGGTAAACGCCCCCATAGAGTTATTTACGGTCAATTTACCTGTATTTTTCAAATAAATGTTTTGAGTTGAGGTAATGCCCGAACCGTCACTGAAATACATATTTCCTGTATTGACGAGCGTTAAATTGCCGTTGCCCGTGAGAGTTATGTTACCGTAGCCGTAAATGACATCTTCATGAAGGGTATTTCCTATATGCTGTTTAGTTATGGTGTTATCTCCGATAAGGCATATAGTTATATCATTGTCTGCAACGACAGCACCGCTTGTTCGGGGATAGGTGGTTGTACCTACCGAATAAGTGCCTGTTGTCATACCCTTTGAATCAAGAGTGAAATTTTTGAATGTCAGGGTATTTGTCTTTTCATCATAATGCCAGCCGTCTTTGTCAAGAGAGCCGTTATTGAGGTCGGTTATTCTTTCAGTGCCGAGTGAGAATCCGTAATCTTTGCTTGCAGTGGTAAATTTCTTTGTATAGATAAGGCTTTCCTTACCTTGTTTGTAGTAAAGGGTATAAGTTGTTGCAGGTGAAAGACCGGTCATATAATTCGTATATGCCCAATGTACGCCGTCAGTTGAAACATTCACATACATTGACAATTTAGCTTCTCTTGCATAAGGTGTTATTGTCAGATCATCTGCTTTAATAGTTTTTACATTGACGGTTGAATCCTGTCTTATGGTGTATGAACCGATGTTAGAACCTCTTATATAGAAAGTATCGCCCGTACATTCGGCACTCTTGATAAACAAGCCCTTTATTTCCGGGAGTTCAACTGTTTTTATAGCCGAATTGTTATCTTTCACAAATGTCTTTGTGACAGTTTTCACGGCATTCCCGTCGGTGTCAAGAATATTTACATTAACTGTTGCTGTTTCATTTGCAGGAATATCGCTTGCATTTGCATAAAGCGTCACACTCATGTAAGTACGGAGCAAAGTTTCATTAGATCCGTCACCGTCCATGTCATATTTAACATACGGATTAAGAGTAGTTGTTTCATAACTTCCCGAAAAGTTCTTTGAAATAGCCGTCAATGTATTACTTTCGGTGTCAATTATAAATCTGCTGTCATTCGGAACGGGTGAGAACGTGAGTTCTGCACTCTTATCTTTACATTCAAGATAGTCAGCTAAATCGACAGCTTGACCTACAGCGATCTTCAGAGGCTTTACAATGAAATCGGGTGCAGGCTGTAAAGAGATATTTTCAACAGGCTTTACTGTGAAAGTATTGTTTGTGTAAAGCTGTATCTCCTTTGATGAATAACGTGAAATGTTATAGGCAGTTTTGTCGTTGACGATAACTTTGACAGTTTCTGCAAATTCTATATCGGAAGTTGTCGGTACAGTCAAGTTAACTTTTACGCCGTCCTGCATACCGCTCATGAATACACCTATTTTATCATAGCTTGTGAAGCCGTAAGCGGACATTATCTCGGAAGCGGTCTTTGCAAACGTCATTTCATAATTTGCATTGACTATCTCGCTTGCATTGCAGACTATCTGAATATCTTTTTCCCAATCTGAAACGCTTGTTCCCTCTGTTATTTCATCGGGATAGTTTATCATAACTGTGTCAATGATATTGCTTTCACCTTCGGGAGTGGCTCTGAAATAGTATGTCAGTTCATTACTGTAAATAGTTTCCTTAACGGTGTCAGCAGAACCGTCTTTCAAGTTCACGGTGAATTCGGAATCAAGTTCAATATTGTTATGCTTGTCATCGAGGAATTTATGACCGTCATTTTCTTTGAGAACAACATGAACGGTATAATTTGTGTAAGCCTTTGCGACGGTATTTGATGGGAGAGGCGATGCAGAAGCATATTTTCCCTCTGTCCAATATACTTTTTGAACGGAATAGTTCGCATTTTCGGGTATTTCCGCCGTTGTATCAAGTCGCTGACCGACAACAGGGGCTGAAATGCCTTTAACTTCCACTTTCTTTATCGGGATATTGACTGTAAGAGACTGAGTTGTATTATCGGGCTTTGTAACGGTTATGACAGTTGTACCCTCATCACCTGTGATAAGCTGACCTTTTTCATTAAAAGCAGCTACATTCGGATTTGAAGAAGTGAAGCTGTCACCATTCACAAAACTGTAACCGACACTTGCACTTTCAGGGATTTTTTTCAAAGTAAGCAGTTCGGCTGCCCAATCGCTTGTTACATGGTAAACATTG
Organism: uncultured Ruminococcus sp.; assembly: GCA_902800005.1. Taxonomy (GTDB): domain Bacteria; phylum Bacillota; class Clostridia; order Oscillospirales; family Acutalibacteraceae; genus UBA1213. The sequence goes on from CADCCP010000063.1 coordinate 3,403, forward strand.
TCATAGAAATATCCGTTTGCATACTGTAACTGTATATCGGTCGCTTTTACCTGATAGTTAAAATATGCGTTATCGGTTTTGAAATTGTGGTCTTTGTTGGTGTAGACATAGGCATATATTCTCGCATTTGAAAAAGACCTGTCAGTGTTTGCTTTCGGGAAATCGTTCGGATATGTGACTGTTTTAATGCCTGATAAAGATGTTGCATGAAGATTGTCAAGCACACATTCCGAATCATCATTGACGACTTTATATCTGACTTTTGTTATATATTCATTTGTGCCGAGTTCCTGTATTTCGGAAAGCCTGATCTTAACGGGATCATCGGTTGTTGCATAGTCACCGCTGTATGTGACTTCGGGGGCATTAAGAGTAGATTTTCTTATTTTCATGGGGTGAGAATAGAACACTTGCACATGGTCAAAATTCTTCTGCCAAAGAGTATTTACAACAATGGCTTTGCAATAGACTTCTCTTCCCGAATATTCAACCGGTATATAACATTTGTCACGACCTGTGACAAAAGTATTATTATTTTGGAGAGAAAGTTCAAAATTCTTGTCTTTCTTCAAATTTTCATCGGGAGTATCCAAGTCAAGATATGCGTGTATCATATCTCCCTTCCATGTATTTTTGTCATAGGGAAGTCCGTTTTCATCGTATGTGTCTTTCAGAGGGTCATTGGGATCCACCGTATTTTTATAGATAAATCCATCGGTATCGGGTGAGAAGAACTTCACGGAACGATATTGCAGACCGCTTTTATCACCTTTATAAACATTTGTCATACCTGCTATCATTTCATCGGGCTGACCGTTTTCACCGACAAGATACCATTGATAATAGACATCAAATATTTTTCTTGTACTTGTATCAACGATACCTGCCTGACCGTTTACGAGTTCAACAGAAGCATTACTTCCGGGATTCGGAGAACTTACCCACTGTAAAGGCGTATAATCGGGTACTTCAACTATTCTTTCAACGCCGTTGCTGTCCGTGACGGTCTGCTGAGTAGTTTCATCAATGTCATAACAGGTGAATACAATACTGCTTTCACAGCTTGCAGGGGGTTTTTGATGGTCATACTTGTTGAAATTCATGTATTCGTCAACAGTAACGACTATTCTGTACATTTCGCCGGGTTTGTAGTCAATACCAAGTTTTGTAAGCTGTAAACGGCTTTTAAGCAGATCACCGCTTGCACCGTATACGACTTGTTTAAGGGGCTTATCCTCGCCGTAAACATCACTTTCACTGATACTTGCTCTTGTAAGAGGGTCTACACGATAGATTTTATAAGTTATCCATTTGACATTATAGGAATAATTGAAAGAGGTGAAATCATACTGTAAAGAGTTTTTGTCAAAGCCCTTTTCGACGTTCTTCCAATCGCTTATATCATGCTGTGAATATTCCTGTGAAACACCGTCTTTTATACCGCTCACAAGAGAATCATAGTATCTTATGGGACGAATAGCATTATTTTCCACATCAAGAGGGATATTATAATACCATACCTCAGAGGTATCTGTACTTGTGCTGTAAGGTCCCTGATTATAGTCGGGAATAACATAATATTTTTCACTTATATCGTCATTTATCGGGAATCTGAAAAATTTTTCATTTGAGCTGAAAGGAGCTCTTTCATTTTCGTTGTCATTGTTCCATGTTTCTGACAAGTCCTCATAAGTAGTGGTATCGGTGGAATCAAAACGGGTTTTGAGAGCGAAAGAGTAGGTAGAATTGCCTGTACTTTTTGTGGGATAGACCTTGAGATAAGTTTTATAACGGAGTTCCGCATCAGTACAGTAAAGGCGATAATGATTTATGTCATTGACATTAGCCTGTTCGTCCATGAGAACCAATGCACCGTCACCGTAAATATCTACAATTTGTATCCTGCCGTCACGGATAAAGTCCTCACCGTATGAAGTGACACCGAGATTGACACCGCCTGCAGAGCCGTTGAAACGTGTCATATTATCGGAATTATGCAGATTAGAGCCTTCTTCTTCATCTTCATGCAAGCCGACCATATTAGCTTCATAGTAACAGCGGAACGTACCGCCTTTGACACGGATATTTGAAGTATCGACAAGAGAGCCATCATCTTCGAGGTCTACTATTTGCAGACCGTTCGTTTCATCGCCACGCATCGAAACGACACGAGAAACATTATTACCATCTTTATCCTGAGTATATTGGACAGTCTGCTGTAATTCTGAGCCTGCCTTTACGATATTGAATATATTTGCACCGCACCTGCCCTCAAAAAGACCGTCATAAATATATACTTTGCCTTTTTTGGTACACTCTACAACAGCATTTCTGATATTCGGAGTCATGCCGTAACCGATATATTTACCGCCGTATGATACGAAAGTACCCTTGTTTTTTACGTTTACACAAGTTCCCAAAAACGACTGTGTGACAACAGAGCCTTCTTCCGCTTCAAAAAGACCTTTGATGGTATCTGCAAGAGTGAACGCTGAATTTACCATAGGATTTATCTTATCTTTATTGACAGCCGCATTTGCAATAGCATTTTTGGCATCGGCAATTTTTGAATTTCCGTCATATTGTGCCGTACCGTTTGCATTGGCTTTATTCTGAGCATTACTGTTATTTGTTTGTTGTTTTTCCGCAACGGTCTGATTACGTCCTTCTTTGCCGTTTTCGGCACTCTCGGTAGGTGTACTTTCCTTTTTTTCAGCCTTTGCATCGGAGCCGTCTTTTTTGGGAGTAGCTGCTTCTGTTTGATCCTTTGAGGAGTTCGGATCATCTTTTGTTTGATCGGATTTGAGTATTTTTTCAAGTTCTCTTTTCTTATTGAAAGAAATGTCCTCATACTGACCGATAAGGGAATTAATGTTTGTCGCATAGCCTGCAACATCTGTTGCCAAAGCAACCGCACTTCCAACAACAGCCTTGACTTTTTCATAAGTATCGTCATCAGCCTGAGCCTTGCTTCTGCCTGCACGGAAAGTTCCGCCGTATATGACAAGATTTCCGTCATCGACTTCAAAAATATCTCTTGTGGTGAATCTCTTTAATGAATACTTGTACGGATTGACCATATAAGCATTAGTATAAATTTCACCTTTACCATTTCCGCTGCCGTCATCACTGGAATCTATAATAGTGAGTGTTGCACCGTTCATTATCGAGAAAAGAACGGTATTAAAATGTGCGGAATTATTGGACTGATAATATTTATAAGAACCGTCAGCCTTATTTCTTATATCGTTGACCTGAATTTTGTGACCGTTGAGGTCAAGAACCTTATCGGAGGTTATTTCAACGGTTTCATAGGCAGAGTGACCGAGCTGCACACAACTATCCTTGTCAAGTACGAGATACTTGTCATCGGGATCGGAAGAAGTGAGTTTTTCTCTGATATTGCCCGAACTGCCGCTGAGATATGAAACATGCTGCCACTTGACAGAACCGCTGTCCTTGTCGGACATGGTTTTTATCTGTTCATCTCTGGCTTCACGTTCCACTTGTGAAAGAGTCTTGTCATACTTGTAGTCCATGTTTATATTAGTTCTGTCGTTGAGTGTGTCGGCAGCGTTGACAACTGTAAGCGGAAACACACCCAGAATAATACTCAATGCAAGAAGTATACTCAGAGATTTCTTCATTTTCATCAACCTTTCATAGTCATTCCACTGTTACTTTGAAGAATTTTTTAACAACAGTACCCGATTCATCTTTTGCCTTCACGCATACGTCATAAGAAGTCGCTTTTGCGAGCTTGAATGTGACGGTATGATTTTCACTGAAAGCCTGTGCAGTTTTCCATGCTGTCTGAGAAGTCTGCTTATAAACTGCCTGATACTGATATTTGCCTATACCGCCCTGTGCGGAACAGTTTGCAGTCAATTTTTCACCGAGTTTTATTTTTTCCGAAGAAAGAGATGAAGTATTTTTGAGTTTTTCCGAAACATTCACGGTAAAATATTTTTTAATGACAGTACCCATCAGATCCCTTACTTTTACGCATACATTATATGTCGTAGCTTTTGCGGGCTTGAAAGTTACGGAAGTATTTGAATCGAAAGGCTGTGCAGTCGTCCATTTTGTCTGAGAAGCCTGCTTATAGACGACTTGACTTTCATATCCGTATTTGCTGGAACCGCCGCTTGCAAGACAATTTACAGTAATTTTTTGTCCTATGACGATATTCTCCGCTGAAAGCGTGGAATCATTGGATAATTTCGGCTCAACTTTGAGATCGATATATTTTTTTACAATTTTTCCTGTACTGTCCTTTGACTTGACGCATATCTGATAATCGGTCGCCTTTGCAGGTTTGATGGTCACTTGGGTATTGGCTGAGAAATTCTGTTTTGTCGTCCATTTGGTGTCGGAAGCCTTTTTATAATATACGGCATATGTAATATCGCCCTGCCCCAAAACCGAACAAACATCTAATTCAACCGTTTCACCGACTATGGTTATCAATGAATTTCTTAATGAGATACTTGAAATATTTGTAAATTCACTTGCAAAAGTGATATTGTTTTGATTTGCATAAGTTTCCGCATAGCTGCCCTTTTCGCCGCAAACAACAGTATTATCCCCGTATGATAACAAAAGATTTCCGATAGATGTGACACTTGGCGGTATCGTTATACTTTTCATGGACATACAGCCGAAAAATGCCATATCTCCTATTGATGTTACACTGTCGGGTACTGAAACTTCTTTCAGACCGGTGCAAAGTGCAAATGCACTGTTTCCTATGGAAGTAACGGTATTCGGAATATTTATCTCTGTCAAAGCGTTGCATCCGCAGAATGAACTGTCATTTATGACTTTGACACCGTTCGGGATATTGACTTTTTCCAACGGCATACATTCATAAAATGCATATTTTCCGATAGACTGCACACTGTCGGGGATATTTGCGGTCTTTAACTTGTAGCAGTTGTAGAAAGTATATTCCGGTATTTCCGTCACGCCGTAGGGAATATTAACGCTTTCCAAAGACTGACAACCGTAAAAAGAGGAAGCCTCAAAAAACTGTACACTATTGGGTACTGTAACGGACTTTAAATTTGTACACTGATAAAATGCGAATTTCGGTATATATCTCATACTGTCGGGAATTATGACACTTTCAAGACTGCTGCACTTTGCAAATGCAGCATTTCCGATATAAGTTAAAGTATTCGGAATTGTTATTTTTTTAAGATTACTGCATTGAAAGAAAACATAATCATTTATTTCCGTCACTTTTTCGGGTATCGCAATTTCAGTTAAAGATGTACAGTTGTAAAAAGCATAACTGCCCATATAAGTTGCTTCACTCGGAAGATAAATTTCTTTCAGATTACTGCAATTTGAAAAAACATAACCGTTTATTCTTTTCAATCCATCGGGGAGTGTAACTTTTTCAAGGCTCGTACACTGTTCAAAGGCATAATCGCCGACAGATGCAACTTTTTCGGGGATAACTATTTCTTTAAGTGCGGCACATTTGGAAAAAGCACTTTTTCCGAGATATGTTACTTTTTCGGGGATAGTGACATTTGCGAGGCTTTTGCAATTCTGAAAAGCGTAATTTCCGATATATGTCATATCTTCGGGGAAAGTCACTTCCTGCAATCCCGTACATTCCGCAAATACACCGTCTTTTATTTCTTTTATTTGCTGAGGTATCTCAAATTTTTTAAGGCTCATGCACTCATAGAAAAGAGCCTGATTCAATACCGTGATATTATGGGGGATATTGACATTTTTGAGTTCAAGACACTCCGCAAAGGCATTATTACCGAGATATGTCACACTTTCGGGTATCACTATGCTTTCAAGCTCGAAACACGTTTGAAAAGCATAATCACCGATACTTGTCAGTTTATCGTGAAGTGTAATGCTTGTCAGCCCGTCACATTCCTGAAAAGCACCCGATGGAATATAAGTAAGACTTTCGGGTATAACAAGTCTTGTCAGACCGTAACAGCCGATAAATGCACCCTCCCCCATTTCCGTCAAAGTTTCGGGGAAATTTATGCTTTTCAGTTCACAGCAATCCTCAAAGGCATAACCTCCGATACTTTCCAGACTTTCGGGCAATTCCAGAGAAGCCAGCTTTTCACAGCCATCAAACATGGCATAACTTATTTTCTTCAACCCCGACGGCAATTCGACACTTATCAGATTTTTACAGTTCTGAAAGACGTTATTTCCGAAAGATACAACGCTGTCCGGAATAACGACACTTGTTACCGTTTCATTCGACTGAAAGGCACAACTGTCTATTTTCGTAACAGTTTTTTCACCTATTTTGTCAGGAACAGTCACTTCTTTCGCACTGCCATTATACTTTGTAACGGTAACGGTATTATCGTCATTGATCTGATATGAAAAATCACCTTCAACAAGTTCTTCCGCACTTACGGATATATTCGTTCCTGTAAAAGAACCGACCGTTGTAAAGCCCGTTCCAACGACCATAGCCGCCGCAAGTGACACCGCAAGACCCTTTCTTAAAATTTTGTTTTTCAGCATGATAAAAAACCTCCTATAATATTTCGTAATTATAATTGTATCACTTTTTCATTAAAAAAGCAAATAATATTTTCAAATGGGACAGTAACGACATTCTGTTTTACACAACAAAAAAACGCATGAACATCAGGCAAAAAACCTGTATTCATGCGTTCTTGGCGGAGGACAAGGGATTTGTGGCGGAGGACAAGGGATTTGAACCCTCGCGTCGGTTTCCCGGCCTACTCCCTTAGCAGGGGAGCCTCTTCACCACTTGAGTAATCCTCCAAATGCCGAATAAAGAAATTATAACAAATGTGGCGGAGAGGATGGGATTCGAACCCATGTGACGTTTCCGTCAAACGGTTTTCAAGACCGCCTCGTTATGACCGCTTCGATACCTCTCCATTTCCGTCACAGAGAACTCTCCCTGCAACGTTTAATATCATAACATATTCTTCTTTATTTGTCAAGAGTTTTTTATAAAAAATGCAATTTTATTTATTGATCGATTCTTCAAGTGCTTTTGCAAGTTGGTCAGGACATGAAGTGCCACGAAAACCGCACTGTATACCCTTGCACTTTTTAATGACATCTTCAACTCTCATACCTTCGGCAAGAGCGGCAATACCTTTAGTGTTGCCCATACAGCCGCCGTTGAATCTGACATTTTTCACGATACCGTCCTCCACTTCAAACTCAATTGAACGGGAACAGGTATTTTTTGTTTTATAGGTATGTTTCATGGTATTTTCTCCTTTGTCAAAAAGACCGATACCGTTTTTTGTGGTATCGGTCAGGTTAATATCAGTCGCTTGTATAGGGCATGAGGGCAAGGTATCTTGCACGCTTGATCGCAACTGTAAGATCACGCTGATGTCTTGCACAAGTGCCTGTCACTCTGCGGGGAAGGATCTTTGCTCTCTCGGACACAAAACGGCGAAGTCTTGATATATCCTTGTAATCGATGCATTCAACTTTATCCACACAAAATGAGCATACTTTTTTACGGCCTTTACGACCGCCTCTGCGGTTATCTCTCTCAGGTCTTTCTGCCATGAGTAGTTCCTCCTTTACTTAGTGATCAAAAGGGCAAGTCCTCATCTGACGGCATAGCACTGTAATCTCCCATATCGCCGTTAGAATACGACGGAGGAGGAGGCGGTACAGGCTCCTGTCTCTGAGACTGCTGATAGTTATTTTGCTGATAGCTGTTGTTCTGATAATTGTTCTGCTGGTAGCCGTTGTTATAGCCGCCGTTATTATTTCCCGAACCGCCTTTAGACTCACAGAAATATGCATTATTCACCATAACGTCAAATGTATAGCGTTTACTTCCGTCCTGAGCGGTATATGAACCGGTACGTATCTCGCCCGTTATTCCTATACGCTGACCTTTCATGAAATATCTGCATATAAACTCTGCTGTTTGACGCCATGCAACGATATTGATAAAATCTGCCTGACGTTCCTCACCCTGCTTCACGAATGCACGATCTACAGCGATGCTGAATCTTGTATAAGCCAGACCATTCTGGGTATGCTTAAGTTCGGGATTTGCAGTAAGCCTGCCGATCAAAGATACATTATTCATTTTTATACCTCCTCGATCAAGCTTCTTTTTTGATTATCATAGAACGCAGTACGCCGTCTGTGATCTTTGTGATTCTGTCGAGTTCTGTGGGGAACTCTCCGTCCGACTTGAAATCAAACAGCACATAGTAAGCATCTGTCTCCTTGTTGATAGGATAAGCAAGTCTTCTCTTGCCCCACTCATCAACATTTTCAATAGTGCCATGCTTTTCTATAAGCTCCCTGAACTTCTTGACGGTATCAGTCACAGCTTCTTCACCAAGTTTGAGAGAAATCACGATAACTGCTTCATAAGTATTGATTACTACCATTTCTTTGCACCTCCTTATGGACATTTGCCCCTCTTTTCAAGGGGAAGGAATATCGCAATCATTTTATGCGACTTTATCATTATATCACCCGAAATTGCCTTTGTCAAGCAATTTTTCACTTCTTTTTAGCAAGCGGATTAGCTTTAAGACCTGAAATGACCTGTTCTTCGGCAACATGAGTATATATTTGAGTTGTACCTACACTTGTATGACCGAGTATGATCTGAAGAGTTCTTATGTCAACGCCGCCCTTCTGATACATGAGAGTTGCCGCTGTATGCCTGAGTTTATGAGGGGAATATCCCTTGCCGTCAAGACCTATCTTATTTATATATTTTTCGACAAGTTCCTGTACAGCCCTCTGTGTCATTCTGACCTTTTTCTGACTGATGAACAGGGCATCTTTATCCTTAACACCCTCTGTACTCCTGACCTGCATATATTTGTCCATTGCATCAACACACGCGTCATTCAGATACAAAACTCTTTCCTTATTGCCCTTGCCTCTTATTTTCAGCATATGCTCAGTGTTTATATCTGACAGGTTTATACCCACAAGTTCCGATACTCTCATTCCGCAATTCAGAAAAAATGTCAATATACAGTAATCTCTTTCCTTGTGCGTACCGTCAACGGCTTGAAGAAGTCTCAGACTTTCCTCAAGTGTCAGATATTTCGGCACTTTTTTAGCTTTTTTAGGAGTATCAAGTGCTTTCACGGGATTTTCTTCCAATTTATGCACCTTGTCCGTCAGATAACCGAAAAAGCCCTTTAAACTTGAAGTTTTTCTTGCTCTGGTATCCGCATTGTTATCACGTTCATTTTGACAGTAATTCATGAACAGAAGTATATCCGCAAAAGTGACCGTCTTTATAAAGTCCAAGTCCACAACAGATATATCTATCTCCTGAAAATCGATGTCTTTGGGCACTCTGCCACGTTCCACTAAAAGAAATCTGAAAAACGTCCGCAAGTCCCTGTAATACTCGTCCACCGACAAGCCCGACCTACCCTTGACGTTATCCATATATGCCATAAACTCCTGTATGACAGGCGGTGCTTCACGAAAATACTCGTAATTCATTCCATATCACCCTTTTACCAATGTAAAATCCACTGTACCGAGTGCTATTTCTGCTGATTTAACTTCCACTGTCACTATATCGCCTATAGAATAACTTACACCGCTTTTTCTGTCTTTAGTTGTAGTCGTGCCGTTATATTCAAAAAATGACTTTTCATCTTCCGTTAAGTTCACAAAGCCCTCTATACCGTTCTCTATCGCCACAAACAAGCCTTTATTTGTGATACCCGATACCACACCGTCATGTATCTCTCCAATATGCTTTGTCATGTACTCAGCCGCATAGAATTTCTCACTGTCACGTTCCGCACGCATGGCACGAAGTTCCCTGTCCGATGACATCTTTGCAGACTCCTTTGCAAAGTCATCAAACTTTCTCTCTATCTCGTCAACGGGTATTCCGCTTATCAAGTCGGTCAATATTCTATGGATAGATGTATCGGGATAACGTCTTATGGGTGAAGTGAAGTGACAGTAATCCGCAAGTGACAAGCCGAAATGTCCGAGAGGTCTGCTGTCATACCTTGCCTTTGCCATTGAACGCAGAACTTGTGTGGAAATAAGTCTTGCATAAGGCGTTTCTTTAGCCTTGTTGATGAGTGTTGCAAGGTCTGTTTGATGTACGCCCTCTTTCAAGTTCCTGACGTTAAATCCGCAAGCCGCCGCCAATTCAGCAAGACTTGCCAATTTTTCGGGTTCGGGGGCTTCATGTACCCTGTATACAAAAGGTATTCCTGCACTTTTTGCATAAAGTGCCGCTGCCCTGTTTGCCATTATCATAAATTGCTCTATAAGTTCCTCAGCCTGTCCCCTGTCCCTTTCGGAAACGTCTATGCAAACTCCGTCTTCATCAAGTACAAATTTTAATTCCGTACTTTCTATTTCAAGTTCTCCACGCTGTTTAGCCTTTGCTTTGAGAAGTTCCGCCAATTCCTGTGCATCAAATATCTCATCATACACTTCCGCATATTTTTCTTTTATATCATCACTTGCCGTACCGTCTATTATCTCATTGACTTCGGAATAAACGCCCCTTACTTTTGACTCGATGACGCTCTTTTCAAATCGGTAATCAACCAATTCAGCCTTTTCATCAAGTGTCATGATAGCCGAAAATGTCAATTTTTTCGTGCCTGCATTGAGAGAACAACAACCGTTTGAGATCTCAACGGGCAACATTGGGATAACTCTGTCTGCAAAATAGACAGATGTACCCCTGTCCATAGCACTTTCATCAAGTAAAGTACCCTTTCTGACATAGTGCGATACATCGGCGATATGCACACCCAATTCCCAGCCTTTCACCAATCTCTTTACGGAAATGGCATCATCAAGGTCTTTTGCATCTGCACCGTCTATTGTGAATATAGGCTCATTTCTCAGATCAAGCCTTTTTGCAATTTCCTCATCCGTGATAGGCATAGCTGCCGCCATAGCAGCCTCACGCTTGACAGGTACAGTGAATTTTGTCGGGATACCTGCCGCATCAATGATAGCGTCTGCACATATTTTTGCACTATCCGCCTTGCCGTATATCTTTATAACTCTTGCATATATCTTTTTGGTTTTTTGGTCAAATGCAACTGCCGCTTTTACTTTATCACCGTTTTTTGCTTTCAGAGAGCCGCCCTTTACTATCGGTAAAGCCTGTGAAAATCCCGTATCAGCTTCAATGAAACCGTCCTTGTTGTGCATGAAGGCATTTTTTGTGTAAATGCCCGTTATGACACGAGTACCCTTTTCAATTATCTTATGCACAGCTCCCGCAGGTCCTTTTGCTTCCATCGTTATGTCTTTCAGCAAGACCATATCTCCCGGCATAGCACCTTTATCATCTGCACCGTGAATGAAAATATCGGCAATGCTTTCATCTTCGGGGTGTGCAAAGCAGAATCCACCCGAATGTCTTACGATAGTCGCCTTCAGATAGCCTGCATTTTCGGGCAGAGAAAGCATTTTTGTTTTGCCCTCTTTAATGGTAACAATATCGCCCTTGCTTTCAAGATACGACACGGCATTGTTAAATTCTTCCGTGTCCATTTTGGACATCAGCCATAATTCTTTTCTGTCAACAGGCTTTGCTTGTTCTGTCAGTATATCAATTATCATCTTGTTATCTTCTTTGTTCATTTCATTCTGCTACCCAAAATATGGACAAATATACCCATATTGAGAAAATTCCTGTTTCATCGTATCCGATTTTGCCAAAGCTACCATCGTTTGTATGACACTCCACAGGCGTA
>CADCCP010000064.1 GCA_902800005.1 uncultured Ruminococcus sp.
GACCTTCTGACCCGGTTGGCTAAATGAGCGCCTGTAGCTCAGCTGGACAGAGCAACGGCCTTCTAAGCCGTGGGTCGGGGGTTCGAATCCCTTCAGGCGCGCCAGCCCTTATGGTGGGTATAGTTCAGTGGTAGAGCGCCAGATTGTGGCTCTGGATGCCGTGGGTTCGAGTCCCACTACCCACCCCATTCTTCCTGTTTGGCGTCAGCAATGGGGTGTCGCCAAGAGGTAAGGCACGGGACTTTGACTCCCGCATTCGTAGGTTCGATCCCTGCCACCCCAGCCAATCTGACCCATTAGCTCAGTTGGCAGAGCACTTGACTTTTAATCAAGGTGTCCGGGGTTCGAATCCCCGATGGATCACTCTATCAAGCATGGAACATTTATTTGTTTCATGCTTTTTTGATTATTGATATACAGAGGTGTATGATATGGAGCGTTTTGCAAAAAAGGCAGGCGTATTTTTTAGTTTGTTGCTGATGATATTGTCTTTGAGCGTCACGGTATACGGTGTTGATGATAGTGTCCTGAAGCAGACCGAAGCAAAATTGAAGACTGCCGAATCAGAAATGAAAAAGGCAGAAAGTGATTATCAAAAAGCGGTATCCGATCTGACGACTGTGCAGGGTAAGATCGAAAAGTCAAAGGAATCGCTGTCCGAGTTGGAAAGCAGAAACTGGGATAACGAAGTGCTTTCAAATTATTCCAAGTGGCAGAATGCCCTGAGTGAAGTTACTGAAAAAGAGGGAGTATATAACATATGGAAGCGGAAAGCAGATGATGCCCTTATAGAGTATCACAAGGGCAGCTTCGGATTTTTTGAGTATGTGGGAGCAGAAGATGCCCTTGATGTTCTCAGAAATGAAAAATATGCCTCATATACGAATCCTGATAAAGATGATGATGCAACGAATCTTGATAACATGAAAAATTCGTTTGATTTTATAAGGCAGTGCAACGAGATCAGAGCGGATGAAGGTGTTGATCCGGAAAGTAATGAGTCTCTCAGTGTACTGAAGGTCACGGATCATCTTATGGCAGTAGCTCAGGTGTATGCTGATTACGCCCGAACAAATACGGAACATATCCATGATTTCAATATCGGGGAAAATATCGCATGGGGCTATAAAGAGCCTTTTAAGGCATGGTATGACAAGGAAAAAGAAATGTATCAGTCAGGGAATTCGGATTTTGAGACGATCGGTCATTATCGCAATATCGTCAATGCCGAATATTTTACAACAGGCTTTGCTGTTGCACAAGGCGGTTCTTACAGCATAGATCAAGTGCAGACTTTTTATTGGGAAGCAGAAAATTCCATGACGGTTGACGAGTATGAGTCACGTTTCATGGTGTATTACAACAAGGTCACTGAAGAATACAACAAACTGAAGCCGTTGCTTGAAAAGTCAAAAAGCGAGTTGGAAAGTATAAAGTCCGATGTGGCAGAATATGAAGATGAATATAATAAGTCACTCGATGAGAGCAGTAAAGCAAAAGATGAGATAGCTTCCATAAAACAGGAGTTAGAGTCTTTAGAGAAGTCTCTGTCAGAAAGCAAAACAAAGGTCTCCGAAACAAAAAAATTAAAAGAGGAAAAAGAAAAAAATCATGCTTCCCTGCAAAGTGAGTATTCAAGTATGAAAATACGCTATGAACGTGAACAGTCGGCTCTGTCCAAAGAGGAAAGCATGAAAAACGGTGTATCGATGGCAGTATCCAAAGAACCTGTTTCACAGATCAGTCAGGAAGATACATCTGTGTCTTCAACGGTATCCGACATCAACAGCAGTGTGAAGAGCGATGTATCGGACGATAACGTCATTGAAAGCAAACAGACAACGGAGGTTTCCGATGCTGTCAGGGAAACATTCAACTGGTCGGAAATAAACGATCAGACAGGTGTCGGTACAACAGGTATGATCGTTGGAGTGGTTGCACTTGTTGTAGTGGGTGTGCTGTGTATAGTGTTTCTGAGGATAAGAACGTGAGTTGTGCGGATCTATGCAGAACACGACCGATATGAAGCGGAGAACAGAATGAGATTTGTTGTGAAAGAGGAACTTGACGGGATAAGCGTGAAGAATTTTCTGAGAAGGCATTGCGGTGTGTCATCAAGGCTTCTGGCAAAGATGAAACGAATTGAAAACGGTATTACTTCCAATGGTGAACATATACGAACTATAGATATTCTTCACGGCGGAGATGTTGTTGAAATAAAAATGCCGGAAGATGAAAATGAGATAGAACCTGTTAATTATCCCGTTGAGATAGTGTATGAAGATGATGAAGTAGTGGTATTCAATAAACCGCCTTTCATGCCGGTGCATCCCGTGAGGAATCATCAGCTTGATACACTTGCCAATTATGCTGTATACTATGCCCGTTCAAAAGGTGAGAACTATGCATTCAGGGCGATCAACAGGCTTGACAGAGATACATCGGGGCTTGTGCTGACGGCAAAAAGCAGTTTTTCAATGACGTATCTGAGAGACCATGTCAGGAAAGTGTATGTTGCCTTGTGCGAGGGGAAACTGAACGGGAGCGGTACGATAAATGCACCTATAAGACTTAAAGAGGGACATACGATACAGAGAGAGGTCGGTGAAGGCGGTGTTCGAGCCGTGACTCATTACAGGGCGGTCAGATCAATGTACGGGCATACTTATGTTGAATTTCGTCTTGAGACGGGACGGACACATCAGATCAGAGTGCATATGTCAAGTATAGGACATCCCCTTGCAGGAGATGATATGTACGGCGGAAGCAGGGAATATTTTGACAGACAATGCCTGCATTGTGCGGAACTTGAATTTGTCCACCCTGTTACACATGATTTGATAACGGTCAGAAAAGAGCCTGATGACTGGTTCGGAAAATTAGCGATCATCAAAAAATAAAGCGGAATGTTTTTCATCTGAATGAAAGCATTCCGCTTTTTCGTATGTATATCAGGTAACAAGTATGTCGTTATCTGTCAGATGAAAAACTCCTGCCTGTACGCATGAAATTCCTTTCACGTTCATATAATTAAATATCGCTGTTTATATAATGGCATACATAAAAGTGATTACATAATCTGGAGATCGGAATATAATAGTAGTGTGTTGATTTTTATAGGCAGTGATTAAAAAAATGTGTTTTGGGGCAAATTACTATCAGCACATATTTTTTAAAAAATCGTATCACGGAGTGTGAAAAAAGCTATGAATATCAGACGGGGAGATATATATTATGCAGATTTAAGTCCCGTTGTAGGCTCTGAACAGGGAGGAGTACGCCCTGTGCTTATCATTCAGAACAATGTCGGCAACAGGTTCAGCCCGACAGTGATAGCGGCAGCCATAACCAGCCGCAATGAAAAGGCAAATCTGCCCACGCATATCAGACTTTATGCGGATAACAGCGGATTATCAAAAGATTCCGTCGTGCTTCTGGAGCAGATACGCACACTTGATAAAAAAAGATTGAAGGAAAAAATGGGAACGCTCAACAGCAGCGATATGTACAAAGTGGACGAGGCTCTTTCAATAAGTTTTGGACTTGTCCCGGAAAATACAAGGAGACAGGCTACATAACAAAATAAAACAGATATTTTGTTATGCGGAAAGCGGCAGGACACGGTCAGCAATATGCAGAGCTGATCGAAGGTCTGCCGCTTAAAATTTTTCCGATATGCAAGAATAAAAGACAAATTTCTTACTTGACCTGTGAGATAATAACAATGTTCAATGTATGTGGGGGGTGTTGCGTTGAGATACACGATATATATAGATATACTGTTCTGCGTGAATTTTATCGTTGATTATATGATACTTGTATCGGTGCAGCATTTCAGAGGTTTGAATACGCAAAAAAAAAGATTGCTTGCAGGAGCGTTTATTGGCGGACTGGGTTCGCTGGTGATACTTCTGCCGCCTGTGCCTGTATATCTGTCATGGGTGGTGAACGTGCTAGAAACTCTTGCAATGGCGGCAGCGGCATTTCTGCCGATGGGATTCGGAAGGTTTATCAAAACGGCAATTTGTATGTTTGTAATAAGTTTTTTCTACTGCGGTGCAATGACGGCAATATTGGCACTGTTTTCACCTGAAAATCTTGTCGTGCGGAACAGTACAGTATATATCGGTATATCACCGCTAATGCTGATATGTCTTACTTTGGGGATATATATTTTGATGAGGGTGATACTGAGGATATGGGGGAAGTTATCACCGCCTGCTGTGTGTGAAGTCGAGATATGCCACAAGGGAAAAACACTTTTCCTGAAAGGCACTGTTGACACGGGCAATACTCTGCATGAAGTCTTTTCGGGGGAATGTGTGATAGTGGGCAGGGCGGATATATTCAAAGATATGGTCAATGTGGAAAACTGCACAGACAGCATGGAAGCTGTCAAAAACGGAATAAGGTTTGTGCCGTTCAGATCGGTAGGCGGAAGCGGACTGATGCCCTCATTCAAGCCGTCAAGGATATATATAATGAACAGTTCCCGTAAAACAGAAATACAGGCATATATCGGCTTGTGCGGAAGCGAAAATCTCACAGAGGAAAATGATCTTCTTGTCCCGTCGGAACTTATTATGAAAGGCAGTTGAGATATTTGTGGAGAATGTGTTGTTCAAGGGATTGATGAAACTGAAGATGGCAGTGTCGGGGGACGAAGGGATATATTACATAAACGGTCCCGAAACACTCCCGCCGCCGCTCAAAAGTGCAGAAGAAAATGAATTGATGCAGAGGATAGAAAACGGTGATGAAAGTGCAAGAGAACCGCTTATCACCCATAATCTGCGACTGGTCGTGTATATAGCAAAGAAGTTTGAATCACCGTCTGCCAATGTGGAGGATCTCATATCAATAGGTACGATAGGCTTGATAAAAGCGGTAAAAACATTCTGTCCGTCAAGAAATATCAAATTGGCAACTTATGCGTCAAGATGTATCGAAAACGAGATATTGATGTATCTGAGAAAGACCGCCCAACAGAAAAATGAAATTTCCATAGATGAGCCTTTGAACGTGGACTGGGACGGCAATGAACTGTTGATAGCGGATATACTCGGAAGTGATGATGATATAGTTAATGTCCGTATCGAGCAGGAGTCTGAACAGAAACAGCTTATGCGTGCAGTGAACAGGCTGAATAAAAGAGAACTGTCAATAATGGAACTGAGATTTGGCTTGAACGGCAGACAGCCCCATACTCAAAAACAAGTGGCTGATGAACTCGGCATATCACAATCATATATATCCCGTCTTGAAAAGAAGATAATCAAGAGATTAAAAAAAGATATGGAAGAAAAATGAGTAACAGGGAATGAGGAGTGATAAATGTTTAACACTCCTCATTTATAATTTGATTTACTTTTTTTATGAAAACAGCTTGTTATTTTAGGAAAGCTATGTTATAATACAAAAGGCTGATGATAAATGTTTTAGGTGACGTTATCTCAATGGAAAAAATGCGGGTATGGCGAAATTGGCAGACGCACAAGATTTAGGTTCTTGCGGAAAACTCCGTGCAGGTTCAAGTCCTGTTACCCGCACTAAAACAAAGTAAAATGCGAGATGAAAGCTCCTGCTTCCATCCCGCATTTTTTATTTGAGCCTGATCTTGCTATCACAACATTCGGGAGAGGAATATATTTTCCTTTCACGAATGTTTATTTTTATTCGGCAGATGATGCTGTGACAGTGAAATATTTTTTAGCTTCGTTGCCGAGATTATCCTTTACGCTTACACATATTTCATATTTTCCTTCTGATGCGGGCTTGAACTTGCAGGAATCCTCAGTTGAATATTCCTGCATAACGATCCAATTTGCACCATTTTCTTCTCTGTACGATACCGCATATTGATAGAAGCCTGTGCTGCCGCTTGCTGATGCGGTCACTATCACGGTTTCGCCGGGAAGAACCGATGTTTCGGAAACAGTGGACGTATTGGAGAGCTTGTCATTGTGTTCGGTCACTTCAACATTGAAGTATTTCTTTACAACTGTACCCTTATCGTCTTTTATCTTTACGCATATCTGGTAAGTTGTTGCTTTAGTTGGCTGTATAGCGACTGTTGAATTTGATTTGAAGTTCTGTTTTGTTGTCCATTTTGTATTTGCTGCTTTCTTGTAGAATACAGCATACTGGAAGAATCCTGTTGAACCTGAAGCCTTCGCCTTTACAACGACTACATCGCCAACTTCAACAGTTTCAGCGGATATAGATGAGATATTTTTCGGTCTGTTGTCCGTAACGGTGACTTTATAGAACTTCTTGACTTCTGTATTGACGGAGTCTTTTACTTTTACGCAAATGTCATATACAACGGGTTTAGCAGGTTTTATATCGACTGATTCAGTCATGCTGTACGGCTGTGCAGTAGACCATTTTTCCTGAGTTTCCTGTTTGTAGACTACCTGATACCTGTATTCACCGGTACCGCCCTTTGCAGAACACTTAACGGTTATCTTTTCACCGAGATTTATATTCAGAGATGAAAGAGTTGATGTGTTTTCAAGGGGAACGAGCTGTTTTACAGTGATGTCAAAGTATTTCTTGACTTCACTGTTTTGGCTGTCTTTTACTTTTATGCAGAGGTCATAATCACCCTGTTTTAAAGGTCTGAAAGAGGCTGTTGAGTTTGTGCTGTATGATTGTATGGTAGACCAACTTGTAGCTGATTTCTGCTTGTATACTATCTGATACTGATAAGTGCCTGTACCGCCTTTTGCAGAAGCTGTGATAGATATAGTTTCGCCAAGGTCTATTTCTGTTGCTGAAATGACAGATGTATTTTCCAAAGCGGGTGCATTTACCGTAAGGGAGATATTTTTCTCAGCCATTGTGCTGCCATTATCTTTGACAGTGACACGAATGTAATAAGTGCCTGATTTTTCGGGAGTAAATGATACGGAGGAATTTGAACTGTAATCCTGTAATGTTTTCCAGTTTGAATCTGAGGAAAGTTTGTATATTATCTCATAGCGATAAGGTGCTGTACCGCCATTCGCAGATGCATTTACTGTTACATTTTTGCCCAATATTACAGTTGATGAAGAAATAGTGGAAGTATTCTCCAGAGAGATAACAGGAGGAGCATTTACTGTGATCGTTGCACTTGCCATGACAGCAGGATAGTCTGCCAACGCTGCCGTAACGGTTGCTGTACCTGCCTTGATACCCTTTACAACGCCCGTATCAGAAACTGTTGCTACTGAATCATCACTTGAAGTCCATACAACAGCCGCATCATTCGGAATTACTGTTGCTTTGAGAGAAACTGTCTTGTCCACTTCAACTTCAGCAGAAGTTTTATCAAGTGAAATGCTTGCTTTTGTTTAATAGTCCCATCTGTAATTTTCGCCTAATACATGGGAAACCCCCTGTATTTGCAGACCGGGCTGCATATCGGCAGGGTATCTGTTTGAAGCAGAACCTGTACCGTCACTGAAAATGACATTTCCGTTTTCAAAGCCTTCTGCAATGTTCAATACAAAATATCCGCCTTCAGTATCCTGTGTCATCTTAACACCCGGCCATTTTGCAATATACTGAGCATTTTGACCGTTTTCGTTATAAACATATGCATATACATTGCTCCAGTTGTAGGAGGAATTGTCAAAGTATATACAAACATCTGACGGTTCGGGATCTGGTTCGTCATCTTTCGGTTCTTCGGTAAGCACATTTCCGTCTTTGATCCAGGATTCACAAGAAATATCATATCCCGGCTGTAAATTAGAGGGTTCCTGATTTGTGCCGTTGTTGAATATAACAAGAGCATTTTCAATGTCAGACAAGTTGTATGACCACCAGCCGTCGCCGTCATTTGTCATAGCTGTACCCGGCCAAGCTCCTGTATACTGCTTGGTTTCGTTTTTATCATAGGAATAGATATTGACATTGCTCCAGTTTGTGTTGTAGTAGTGTATTGTCAAAGATGTAACGGGCAATGCACGATAGTAGAATTTAACAGTGGTATTGTCTGAGGAATAAGTACCTTCCGTAATGCCCTCTGTTTTCACGAGTTCATAAGTTTTAAGAAGCTCTGTATCAGCCGATACGGAGTAAGAATTTCCGACCGTATCTGAAAGAGTCTGTGTCTTGAGAAGGGAATTGTTTTCAAAGTCGATGTGCTGAACTGTGAGAGTTCCTTTTTCTTCGTTCTTGACAGAAGGCTCTTGTATAAGAACAGTACCGTGTTCACCTGCATCAAAAGTAACTTTTCCGTCTGTTACGACAGCCTTGCTGCCGTCATAGAAGTTTTCGAGAGCAGTGCCGTCTTCCCATATATTGGAAACATTGATCTCAACAGAACCGCTTGCATTTACAACGGCTGCAATTTTATCTGTAACGCCGTTCTTATCGAAAGTTCTTGCAAAAGCTGTACCGCTGGAAGCCGTCAAAGCAATATGCTCACCTGCACCGACAGAAATATGATTATTACGGAAACGTCCTACGATACCCCAGTGTTTAACGAGGTCTTCATTCTGTCCCCAGTTCATGTCACTTCTGAGTGAGTGACCTGCACCGCCGCCGCCGTCATTCGGAACGCCCTTTACAAAGGGACGGGCTGATTCATCGCCGTAATATATCTGTACAGCACCCGGCAGGAGAAGAAATGCAGAAGCTTCATAATACATATCACTCGGTCTTGCAAGAGTGGAGTCGTGCGAAGAAATGTAAGAAAGGACATTGAAGTCAGGATCGGAGTTGATATTATTTGCATATACCCGATATTTACCGACAATGGCATCAGGTCCGCTGCCCTGTATTTCAAAGTTTATCATAGAGTCAAAGCCGCCGCTTGTATAATAGTCGTCTTTGCTTACACCATGTCCCCATGCTTCACCTGTCATCCAAAAATCCAGGTCATCAATTTTTTTATCGGGATTATTTTCTTTCCACTCCTGTAAAGCCGCAACACACTTGTTTTTAAGCTGTTTCCACGAAGCCTTATCAACGTGTTTTGCGGTATCGCAGCGGAAACCGTCTATGCCGTAGGTTCTCACCCAGTCTGCGAGCCAATCTGAAAGATAGCCCGTTACGGTGTTGGAAGTACCGTATTTTTCAAGTTTCTCTTCAAGAGTACCCTCTTTTGTCCATTTTGTTCTGAGAAACTGAGGGATACCTACTTTTTTAGATGATTCTGTACGGAAGTCCGGAAGACCTGTCAAGCACATTGTTGTATCGTTATTTCCGCCTTCGGAATATCCCGGCAAGCCTGCACGTACCCAATCAGTACCCCACCAGCGTCCCCAAGTATCAGCATCATTTTCATAGTCTATCATTGCATGATATTTTGAAAAATCTCCTGAATAATATACCTGTTCCCAGCCGTCGAGGAGAGTACCGTAATTGTACTCGTTCATGTCGATCATGTTGTTGT
>CADCCP010000065.1 GCA_902800005.1 uncultured Ruminococcus sp.
TATGTCTTTATAGCCCAATTCGGCAAAAACTTTCAGCACAAAAACTTCTTTATACGGTTCCTCTAAATCGTGCAGTAATTTATGTATGGTAATTGCCATTGTCTTGTCCTGAATAATATCCTCAATTCTGTCAGTATCGGCGATATCAGAACATTCTTCTATTGAGTCTGTTTTTTTGTGCTTGCGAAGATATTGCATGTATTCATTTTTGGCAATCTGACATAACCATGTGGATATTTTGCTGTTTCCTTTAAAAGTCGATATTTTCTCAAAAGCTTTTAAAAACGTGTCGGAAGTCAAATCTTCTGATATGGTTTCATTCTTTGAAAGGGATAATAAATATCCATACACTATTTTATAATTTTCTTCATAAAGTTCTTCAAAAAGCACCTCATCACCTCCGCAATAATATGATACATGAAAACGAGAAATGTTACAAATATTTTTACATTATTTTTTCTCTAAAAAATAAAACAGAGAGCAAAGCATTTTTTCGCTTTCTCTCTGTTTTTGCTTTATATCCTTAATCCAAGCTGAGTATTTCTCTTGTCGGTTTCGGTCTTGTTCACGGCAATGAAAATCGCCTGCTTTTGACCGTTTATCACTACATTACTTTTTGCACGGTTTACGGCTGTGTACAGCAAGTTTTAATGTGATTTAAAGTCAACTATGATGATTTCGCCTTTTTATCTTTTTTAAAATCCATTTTTAAAAATACTTTACCTTGTTCGATAAAAAGCATTTGATGTTCGGCTGTCATTCCACGAAATATTCTCAACAATTCACTTTCATAAACATTGTTTATATTTGGGGACGGAATATCAAGAAGATAGTCTGCTGAAACATTAAAATATCCGGCAATTTTTTTGAGAGTATCAAAATCAGGTTCACGGGCATTCTGTACATAACTGCTTAAAGTAGATGGTGCAATGTTAAGTTGTGCTGCCAACTCTTTTTGTGTCAAATTATTTTCTTCAATTAAGATTCCAAGTTTATTTCCAAAACTCATAATATCACCTCATTTATAATCATAAAATCTCCAAAAAATAATTTGCAATTTAACTACAAAAAGATTTAGCAAAACTCATTTAGAGTTGTATAATATAAAAAATTGATAAATTTTCCATTGGAGGTATTTTTTATGAAGAATATGTTTTTGAGTTTCATTGCAGCTACATTGGTTGCAATAGAACTTTTAATGTCTGGTTGTTCGTACAAAAGTTCAGATGTCTTGGATGATGGACAAAATAGCAACGTACCTTCTTCAAAATACAGCGATATTTCAAGCAATGTCACATCGAACAGTGATGATTTTTCAAAAAAACTTATTGATCCGTTTGAAGGTTTGGAAGTCCAATTTGATGGAATAGCTCCTTACTGTACGGTATCTTTCAACAACTCAAAATGCAGTGTCGAAGTTCAAAACTATGTTGAATATTCAATAGATGAAAAAGAAGTTAAAACATCGGGATATTTCAAAAACGGTGAAGAAGTGACTGTTTATGCGTTTTTAGTTCATGTTTCATTACTTATTTATCGGGAGCTTTCCCGTTCAACATCTTACAGAAGCTTCAGCCCACTTTGCAACAGCAGCTTCTGATTTTGCGGCATCTGCACCATGCACGGCAAGTCCCTTTCCGAAAACAGCACCTGTGCAGATCTTTTTCAGATCACGTTCACAGCTGCCAAGTCCGCTGCCTTCGTGTGTCATCAGAGCCATTACCTTTTTACCGCTGAAATCAAGCTTTTCAAGCTGAGTGAATACTCCCATCGGAAATGTGCCCCACCAGCATGGACCGCAAACGAAAATATTATCATAGCCGTCAATACTGTCAAGATATTTTTTCAGTTCGGGACGAGCCTTTGCACGCAGCTCCGCTTTTGCCTCTTCAATACATTTCATATAATCGGCATCATAAGTCCTAACGGTTTCGATCTCGAACAGATCACCTCCGACAGCCTTTTGAATAAACTCTGCACAGATCTCCGTGTTACCCTTGCTCAGGTTACGGATACTGCCATTAACATAATTCTGTCCCTTTCTTGAATAATAGATAATAAGATTTTTAGCCATAGTGTTTCCTCCCTTTCTCAGAAGCCTCCAAGACCTCTGTGACCGTAAACTTTACACTCATTTAATGAATTTTCAAGTGATATAAATTCTTCCTCCGTCAGCTTTACAAGTGATGAATCAAGATTTTCTATGATACGCTCCTTGTTTTTAGACCCCGGAATAGGCACAACATTAGGATATTTATGTAGCATCCATGCAAGAGAGATCTGTGCGGGTGTCGCATTTTTCATTCCGGCATATTCTTTCAGAAGTTCAACGATCGGCTGATTGCCGGCAATATTCTTTTTGGAAAGCTGCGGTACCCAGTTCCTTACATCGTCATAATGCTCAAATTTCGTTTCCGTCGTGATTTTTCCGGAAAGCAGACCGCTTGCAATAGGTGAAAACGGGACGAAGCCGATATTGTTTTCCATACAGTAGGGGATAATTTTGTCCTCGCTGTCCCTTTCAACCATAGAGTAGATATTCTGAATTGCCGTAAGAGGTGTGACCTTCTGAGCACGATCTATAATATCTACATCCACCTGTGAAAGTCCCCATCCACGGATCAGTCCTTCATCGATCAGCTTTCACATCGCTTCGGCTACCTTTTCAACGGAAACCATACCCATTCTGTGCAGGTAGTAAATATCCACTCTGTCAGTCTGTAAACGCTTCAGCGAAGCTTCAAGATGCCGGCGTACCGTGCCGTAAACACTGCCAAAGGCAGGAACTCTCAGAAACAGCTTTGTTGCGATCACTACGTTATCTCTGACACCCTTCAGCGCCTTGCCGACAATAAGTTCATTATGTCCGATACCGGAAAGTCCCGGACTGTAAACCTCCGCTGTATCAAAAAATGTGCAGCCATGCTCAAAGCTGTTCCTTATAGCTTCAATACTGTATTCTTCGGTCGGGATTTTGCCGTAACCGTGCGAAAAAGCCATGCAGCCCATTCCTACCTCAGATACCTCAATATCTCTCAGCATTCTTGTTTTCATACCCTCACCCCATTATCTGAAAAATTCTTTTACTCCACCTAAAACAATACGATTTGTAAGTTCTATAACTTCATCAAGCGGTATTTTCTTTCCGTTCTCTACCCATTGTCTGTATGAAGTAAGAACGGAATTATTTACGAAATCCATCAGCAGCCGCTTTTCATAATCAGACAGTTTTTGATATTTCTTCGACCTGCTCCAGCCCTCATCATTGACTTTGCTCGTCATTTCATCACGAATTGACTGATAGCTGCCTCCGCAGGTTATCCTTTCATATGCAAGCCCCTGTTCTGCCGCATAAAGAAAAAATTCACGGTTTACCTTGTCAAGCTCCTCCGGAAGTTTTAAGTTTTTGATACGCTCAATAAATCCCAAAGACAATTCCCCCTGCATTTCTGCCAAAAGATGATCGAGAGTTTCATAATAGTGGTAAAATGTCTTTTTGTTGATTCTTGCCTTGTCGCAAAGTTCTTTTACCGTTATTTTTTCATAATCCTTTTCGCAGATAAGTTCTTCAAACGCTGTTTTTATCCCCTCAATCGTCTTTACTACTCTTAAATCCTCATGTCCTGTGAGTATCATAATTATGTCCTTTCAAAAGTCGGTTTCCATGACGCAAATCCTGCAAGCTGTGCATCTGTGCGGTGATAATAACGCTCCCCCTTATCAAGCTTTGCGATTTCCGCCATTTCTTCCTCAGTCAGCTTGAAGTCAAGGATATTCAGATTATCTTTTATATGATTGACTTTTTTACTTCCGGGGATAACCGCAAAACCCATCTGAGTATGCCAACGGAGAATGATTTGTGCGGAAGTCTTACCGTATTTTCTGCCAAGTTCCGCAAAAACAGGCTCGTTAATGAGTGATTTATCACCGTGACCAAGCGGATACCAGCTCATAAGCTTGATACCGTATTTATCAAGTGTCACACGCAGTTCTTTCTGTGTGAAATATGGATGTGCTTCAACCTGAATGAACTGGGGAACTATCTCCCATTCTGTTTGGAGTTCATCAAGATATTTGCCCTCAAAATTGGAAATACCGATACTCTTTGCTTTACCCTCTTTGTATGCCTTTTCAAGCTGACGGTAGCCTGAAAGCCAGTTTCCTGCCGGCTGATGAATGTACAGCAAATCGACATACTCAACGCCAAGTCTCTCAAGTGTTTCATCAACAGCATTTGGATTCTCGTATTCACTGGGCCAAAGTTTTGTTGAGATAAATACACTCTCTCTTGCAAGTCCGCTGTCCTTAATGCCTCTGCCGCAGGCACGCTCATTTACATAAGCATTAGCTGTATCAACAAGTGAATAGCCCATTTTAAGAGCTTCTCTGACGCTGTTTTCAGCCTCCGCAGGACTGAGCATAAAAGTTCCGATTCCGATAACAGGACAGGTAATGCCGTTGTTCAGTGTGATGTTTTCCATAGTAATTGCTCCTCTCGGTTATTAAAATTTAATTTGTCTTTAAGCAACCAATGTTGCTTATCTTTGATATTATTATAAACGCACGGCAAAGAAAAAACAACGGGCAATTTATTAAAAACAGTTACTTAGGAAACCTTTTCCAAAAATGAGTTGCTTATCTTTTCAAGAAAAAGCCCTGCGGCATTCTGAAAACACCGCAGGGAAAAACTATTATTCAGCAAATCTGTCCTTATCAAGCATCTTTACTACTTTAGCCGGATTTCCGACAACAACAACATAATTAGGAACATCCTTTGTCACCACGGAAGCCGCACCTACAATGGCATACTTTCCGACTGTTACACCCGGAAGTATTGTTGCTCCTGCACCTATCCACGCACCCTTTTTAATTAAAACGGGCTTACAGAGGAGCACTTCTCTTTCATACGGATCATGGTTATTCGTAAGTATCTGCACATTGGCGGCGATGGCTGCATTGTCCTCAATGGTAACACCGCCCCTTGCCATCATCAGACCATTGCTGTTCATGTGGTTGCGGCAGCCTTCATTACCTGTAAGTGGTTGATACGCTTTGCGATCATATAGGCAAGCCCTGAATTCTGCATTGCAACTTCTTTGATAAAGGGCAGTTCCATCAGCTTTTCAGTCGGAGTGGTAAGGATTTCCTGCTCGGTTTCATAAGGGATGGGATACATATATCCGGTCTGGCTGGAGATGATCAGTCCGGCACTACCCTTTGCCATAACTTTTCCAAAGGCATCTACTGCATAGCCTGTGCCGACCATATCCAGCTTTAAGATGTGTTCGGAATTTGTCTGGTGAGGTGATGCACCGGCTGTATCAATGAAATACATAACATTTCCAAGAACTGCTGCTTTCTGTGCGAAGGCCTCCACGGAGTCTTTCTCAAGAGCATTGACGATCATCGTTTCTACATCATATCCGCAATACTGAAAATCATGCGATACCTTCTCCAGATTCTTTTCGCTGATGTCACCGAGCAGGATCTTTCTCCCCGCGGCAATGCGGCGAACAATAGCCGTTCCCATGCTGCCTGCTCCCAAAAGAGCTATTACTTCTTTCTTTTCGTTTCTGTCAAAAATCATGATTTGTTCCTCCTTTAATAATCTGCAAAGCGTTCATTTTTATCAAGTGCTGTCATTTTTGACATTTCCTCATCAGTCAGTTCAAAATCCCATATATCATAGTCCTCGATGATATGCTGTTCGTTGCTTGAACCAGGGATACAGATATTACCTGCCTGCAAGTGCACGGATGATAACCTGTGCAGAGGATTTTCTGTGAGCATCGACTATACTTCTGATCGTTTCATCATTAAACAAGGTCTGCGTATTGCCTCTTCCGCCGAGAGGGAACCAGCTTTCAAGCACTGTTCCATACTGTGCAATATGATGTTTCATTTCTGTACTCTGATGATATGGATGTGTTTCGTTTTGCAAAAGAGCCGGTTTTATAGAGGTGGCATTTAAAAGCCTGTCAAAATCTTTCGGAGAATAATAATTTGACAGTCCGATGCTTTTCAGCTTACCGTCCTTAACGGCTCTTTCCATTGCCTGATAA
The DNA here is from genome assembly GCA_902800005.1 of uncultured Ruminococcus sp. Lineage (GTDB taxonomy): Bacteria > Bacillota > Clostridia > Oscillospirales > Acutalibacteraceae > UBA1213. The sequence continues at coordinate 6,063 of CADCCP010000065.1, forward strand.
GCCGCAACATCGTTGCTCGGCTGTGAATGATGTAATATCATCAAGTCAATATAGTCAACTCCAAGCCGTTCCAGAGAAGCATTGACTGCATTGTCACCGTCATCAAAATCGGAAGTCCACATTTTTGTAGTGATAAATGCATCCTCTCTTTTCACGATACCTTCGTCAATGGCTCGTTGCAGTCCCCGACCAACTGCCGCTTCATTTCCGTAAATCCGTGCCGTATCTATCAAACGAAACCCAGCTTTGAGTGCCAAATAAGTTGAGTTTTCTGCTTCACTGTCCGACAGCGAAAACATACCAAGTCCTAAAATCGGCATCTCATATCCGCTGTTGAGCTGAACGGTTTTTTTCTCAAAATCAAACTGCGGATAAGTGCTGATGTCTGTCGGTGTATCTTTGGCAGTATCTGCTTTGCTGTTGTCCTGACTGCTCTGCGTAACGCTTTCGTTTTGACTTGCATTTTGCGATACTGTTGTATTTCTGTTTTTACTTTCTCCGATGCCTGCACAGCCTGAAAACAGCAAACATACTGTTATGGTTAATACTGCAATCACTCGTTTTTTCATTATAACTACCCCTTACCCGTTTATCAATATCCAACTGCTGTTTCTCTTTTCATAATGATGTTTTCCCGTCATGCGGTATGTCCCTTTTGCACCGTAAGCATTGGCATTAAGAACAGAGGTGTATTCAACAATTGCTTTGATGCCGCCAAGTTTGATAACAGGGCTTTCAATGCCTATCGTAAAGTAACGAAACCTGCCGTTTTTGATGTCGGCAAAATATTCAATGCCCTCTTTGGTAAAACCGCCCCACTGCGTATTGCCGAAGCCTGTATCCATAGGTGCCATCATCATTCTGTTCTTTATTGTTATGTTTCCTATTTTTATAGGACTTGTAAGATTGGGATATGTCTTCATTTTCAGCACCTCTTTCAGATGTCAGCTCAAAGTATGCTTGTCGGAGATTATAAAGGTCGTTCTTCTGCGTTTGATGTACCAATTGCTGTCAACCTTGACATAAACATCAGCATAGCGGACATAATTGGTAGTCATCACATCCTTGCCGTCAACCTCATTGACAAGCGTTGCCTCACAGTAGGCTGTACCTGTTGCTTCGGTCAGGTCGTCGTTAAGCTCAACCGTATGCTGCCCGTTGATGTGATATACTGCCTTGCAGGGATTGATTGTTGCAGCAAATGCCTGTACCAGAGCTTCATGCCCCACAATGTTCTGAATTTCGCCATCAAAGCCCATCTGGAATTCAAGCACGCCGTCCGGTGTAAAAAGCTCGCCCTGTGCTGCTGCGTCCTTAACATCGGCAAGGTTTGAAAAAAAATCTACCAGTTCCTTAAGTTCCATTTTTGCTGTGATCATTTCGTTTGTCATAGCGATTACCTCCGTTTTGATTCTTCAGTCTGCGTTTTGCAACGCTCGTTTCTTACTTCAATTACAATTATAAAGAAACAATCAGGATAAAACAATGGGCAGATTTTTTGAATTGGTTACTTAGGAAACTCTTTTTCAAAAAAGGTTGCTTAAATATTTTATGAAGAAATAATTTTAGTACTTGCAGATTAGCAGCATATCCACAAAAAACTCCGGACGGCTTTATGGTTTTCCGGAGTTTTTGTGGATATTGAGAGATTTTTTTGGTATAAGAAAACAGCAACAGTATTGAATGGTTATCGACCAATAATTGCTTCTGCAAGGGATTTTGCTCTGACAGTATCGGCATTTTCAACAAGATTGACTTTCTCATTTCTTCGGCATAAGTCTTTTCAGATTTTTCTTTGATGACTGATTTGAATTTTTCGGGTGAGATATACACATATCCGAAAGTATTGTAATCCGGCATAAGCTGATTGTTGTCGGCAACGCATATCATATGTTCACCCAATTTTATCAGCCCCACAATTTTTCCCGATATTTCAGTCCCCTGAAATTCAAACGTTAAATCGTCACCCACAGAAAAATCATTTGCAGCCGCAAACCTATCGGACAGCCAAAATCCGTCACTGTTTTCATCATACTTTTCTCCATCTATCAATATAAAAGTTGAGACAGTGTAATTTTTACTTACATCAAGGGAAAGCGATTTATTTTGACTGTCTTTTATATCAAGATTGACGCTGATATATCGGTTTGACGCTTTCACTCCGTAAACACCGCCAATTTTATCCAAATCATCTGACGTAAAACCGTCTGCGGAGTATAATTTCTTTTTTCATCTGTCAAAGCTGCTTTTCTTTCGCCTATCTCTACATTTTTTTGATAATTTTGTATATAAATTCTTTCCCGACACGGATTTTCAGCAGCAATGCAAGAGCAAGATTACCTCTGGAAGAATCCCTCTTTATTTATCTATACTATTTCATTATCTTAATCCCACATCAAGCGTCATCATCAGCGTAAAGCTTGCCGCAAATATAATTACACCTATATCGGAGTGTTCACCATCACTCAAATTTATCCATTTTGTTTCAAAAGCGGCTGCATCCGTGCTTTTTCCTTTGTATCATTACTTTCATCATAGCCGTCATAAGGAGCCTTCGGATCGTGGTAATGCTTTGTAAAAGGTTTGCATATTTCCCCTCTGTGTGCAAAAACAAAGTCCAGATCATCTGTCCAACCGGTATGCCCCGTAATCACTACTATGCGGCGATTCCTTGAACGGATATTTTTTTCAAGCTTTTCAAGTGATTGAACAGATAATTTGTTATCCTCCGCAAGTGTGCTGATAAAGCTGTAGCCGCCGTCCGCACCGAACCAGATCGTATCACCGGTAAACAAATATTCATCATCGATGAGGTAGACCATGTGTCCCCAAGTGTGTCCGGGAACCAGAATGCATTCGACTCTGATGTCCCCGATCTGAAACACTTCACCGTCTTTCAGCAGAATCTTCCGATTATCCGTCTTGACCATCGGAAGCCTGTATGCTCCGTGGAACACCTTCCTCCTGACCTCGCCGGTCAGATACCGGTTCTCGATCTCCCCGATATACACTGTCGCGTCCTTGAACAGAAGTTCACTGTCCCGCTCCAGGGCACCGACGTGGTCCGTATCCTGATGCGTGATCAGGATATGTTTGATCGATGCCGGGTCCATGTCCAGCCAGCCCATTTTTTCTTTCAGTCTGGCATAATTGTAGCCCGCATCGATCATGATCGTGGTGCCGTTCTTCGTATAAAAGAAAATATTTGCCACCCACTCACGCACACAGGCCACATGCTCGTCGATCCTGCCGGTGTTCAGCGGTTTGAAGATCGCCTTGCCCCGAAACAGTCTGCTCATGGATTTCT
>CADCCP010000066.1 GCA_902800005.1 uncultured Ruminococcus sp.
AAGCGGCTTTTGTCACTTATATTCGTGCAGTTCTCCTGCGTGATACAGGTGCAGCTATCTCCCCGTTCAATGCATTCCTGCTCCTGCAGGGAATTGAAACTCTCTCTCTGAGATTGGAACGTCATGCCGAAAATACAAAAAAAGTCGTTGAATATCTTTCAAATCACCCTCTCGTTGAAAAGGTCAATCATCCGTCACTTGCCGATCACCCTCAGCATGAACTTTATCAAAAGTATTTTGCAAACGGCGGCGGCTCTATCTTCACATTTGACATCAAAGGCGGAAAAGAGGAAGCATGGAAATTCATTGATGCTCTTGAAATATTCTCTCTTTTGGCAAACGTGGCAGATGTAAAGTCACTTGTAATACACCCCGCTTCGACCACACATTCACAGCTTTCCGAAAGTGAGCTTGAAGCTTCAAATATACATCAGAATACCATACGCCTTTCAATAGGCACAGAACACATAGATGACATTATTGCAGACCTTGAAAAAGGCTTTGCAGCTATACAGTAAAGGAGTAATCGTTATGTCTTTGTATAAAGGAATTATCGAACTGATAGGCAATACACCGCTCGTTGAGACAGTGAATGTTGAAAAAAAACTCGAACTTAAAGCAAAACTGCTCGTCAAGCTGGAATACTTCAATCCCGCAGGCAGTGTAAAAGACAGAGTGGCAAAGTCCATGATAGAGGACGCAGAAGCAAAAGGTCTTCTTAAAGAAGGCTCTGTCATCATAGAGCCGACTTCAGGAAATACAGGTATCGGCTTGGCAGCCATTGCCGCCGCAAAGGGTTACAGAATTATTATTACCATGCCTGAGACCATGAGTGCTGAACGCAGAAATATACTCAAAGCATACGGTGCAGAACTCGTATTGACAGACGGTGCAAAAGGCATGAAAGGTGCTATCGCAAAGGCAGAGGAACTTGCAAACGAGATACCGAACAGCTTTATTCCCGGACAGTTCGTCAATCCTGCCAATCCTGCCATTCACAGAAAAACAACGGCTGTCGAGATATGGAACGACACACAGGGAAATGTTGATATATTCGTTGCAGGTGTCGGCACAGGCGGTACATTGACAGGTGTAGGCGAGTATCTCAAAGAGAAAAATCCCAATGTAAAAGTAGTTGCAGTAGAGCCGAAAAGCTCTCCCGTACTTTCCGAGGGCAAGGCAGGTCCTCATAAAATACAGGGTATCGGTGCAGGATTTGTTCCCGATGTTTTGAATACTTCCGTATATGATGAGGTAATTGCAGTTGAGAACGAGGCTGCTTTCGATGCATCAAAATTCCTTGCAAAAACGGAGGGCATCTCTGTCGGAATATCATCGGGTGCAGCACTCCATGCAGCCATAGAGCTTGCCAATGCTCCCGAAAATGAAGGCAAAACAATAGTAGTCGTCCTTCCCGACAGCGGCGACAGATATTATTCCACACCCCTTTTCACAGACTAAACCTCAAAAAAAGACTGACTGTACTTTTTTGTACAGTCAGTCTTTTTGATTTTGAATATCATGCGGAAAGTGAATAAGGAATAACTCCACTCTCCACTCTATATATTAGTCAGCGTACTTGTCAGTACCGTTCCATGAATACATCTTACGGATCTCTTTGCCGACCTTTTCAAGCTGATGTTCAGCCTTGATAGCACGCATTGCATTGAAGTGTGCAAGACCGTTCTTGTTTTCGGCGATCCACTTTGAAGCAAATGTACCGTCCTGAATTTCTTCGAGAACCTTCTTCATTTCAGCCTTAGTTGCATCTGTGATGATCCTCTTGCCTGTTTCGTAATCGCCGAATTCAGCAGTATTGGAGATCGAATATCTCATCTTGGAGAAACCGCCTGCATAGATGAGGTCAACGATGAGTTTCATTTCGTGTATGCACTCAAAGTAAGCATTTTCAGGAGCATAGCCTGCTTCAACGAGAGTTTCAAAACCTGCCTGCATGAGAGCTGTAACGCCGCCGCAGAGAACTGCCTGCTCACCGAACAGGTCTGTTTCAGTTTCGATCTTGAAAGTAGTTTCCATAACGGCTGCACGAGCTGCACCGATACCTGCACCGTAAGCAAGAGCAATATCAAGAGCCTTGCCGGTAGCGTCCTGATATACAGCAACGAGAGCGGGAGTACCCTTGCCCTCAACGTACTCTGAACGTACAGTGTGACCGGGAGCTTTAGGAGCGATCATGAATACATCTACATTTGAGGGGGGAACGATCTGCTTGAAGTGAATGTTGAAGCCGTGTGCAAATGCAACAGCCTTACCCTCTGTGAGATAGGGAGCGATGTCATTCTTGAAGATTTCAGCCTGTTTTTCATCGGGAGTAAGTATCATGATGATGTCAGCCTTCTGAGTAGCTTCGGCAGTTGTATAAACTTCAAAGCCGAGTTCCTTGACATGATCCCACTTTTTGCTTCCCTGATAGAGACCTACGATTACATTCACGCCGCTGTCACGGAGATTAAGAGCGTGAGCGTGTCCCTGACTACCGTAACCGATGATGGCAACGGTCTTTCCGTTGAGCTGATTGATGTCGCAGTCAGCTTCATAATAGATTTTTGGCATTTTAAAGACCTCCATAAAAAATTGTTTGAATATATTATGAAATTCGCTTGTCGTCATTTCTTTGCGGCAGAATCTTTTTCAATAGCGACTGTGCCGGTTCTGACGATTTCACGGATACCATACGGTTTTAACAAGTCCGTCAATGTTTCAAATCTCTCGCTTGTATCAGCAAACTGCAAGGTCATGGAGTTTAAAGAAACATCAACTATTTTTGCCTCCATCAATTCGGCTATCTTCATAATGTCAAGCCTTTGCTTTGATGGACAATGGACTTTTACAAGATACAGTTCACGACTTATAAAGCTGCCTTCTGTCAGGGTTCTTACCTTGATGACGGGACAGTCCGGAAACCTTTGAAAGTACACCGGCATGGTTCTCTACTAAAACTGAAAGAGTGTATTTCATGAAGATTCCTCCTTATTTTGACGTTGTATTCGGGTGGACATTGCATACAAGCAAAAACGGCTTATCGCTTTTGAGCATCTGTTCGGCATACATTTCGGCTTCTTCATTTGAAGATGCAAAAGCCGATCCTATGCCGTAAGCGGCGGCTATCTTTGCAAAATCGGGCATTTCGTCCAATTCCGTTACAGCGTAACGGCTGTTGTAATGGAAATCTTGCAATTCATGCACCATGCCCAAAACTGTATTTCGCATGACGATTATTTTTACATTCAAATTATTTTGTGCAATAGTCGCAAGCTCGTTCATAGACATCTGGAAAGAGCCGTCACCGCATACGGCGATAACATCTCTTGACGGACGTGCAAACTTTGCACCGACCGCTGCCGGCACGGAATATCCCATTGTACCCATACCGCCCGATGTAAAGAATCTTCCGTCTGCAACTTTGAAATTATTTGCACACCATATCTGATTTTGTCCGACATCTGCAATTAAAATGGACTTTGGAGAGAGCTGTCGGGAAAGTTTTTCAAGGAAACTCTTTGGTTCGACATAACCGTCAAATCCGATGTGCTGAGGAGCAAACTCCTTTTTCCACTGAGCAATATCGTCAAGCCACTCCTGCGGAGCGGTATAGGAAACTTCCTTGAGCATCTGTGAAAGAACACTTTTCAGATCTCCTACTATCGGGATAGTTGTTTTCATATTCTTGCCTATCTCGGCAGGATCAATGTCTATATGTATTACACGGGAATTCTGTGCGACCTGATCGGGTGATGAGACCGCCCTGTCGCCTACCCTTGCACCGCAAAGGATTATAAGATCGGAATCATGTATGGTCTTGTTGGCAGCTTTTATGCCGTGAGAGCCTATCATGCCGACAAACAGGGGATCATCAGACGGCATTGCACCTATACCCATCATCGTGGATACGACAGGGATATTGGTAAGTCTTGCAAATTCACGAAGATTCGGCTTTGCACCTGATGTCAGAACACCGCCGCCTACGCATATAACAGGTTTTTTCGATTCCGCAAGGGCTTCCATTGCCCTCTTTATCTGCATGGGATGTCCGTGTACGCTCGGTTTGTAGCCTATTATATTTACCTTTTCCGGATATACGAACTCCTCTATTTCATTCTGTTGGATGTCAACAGGCACATCTATAAGTACAGGTCCCGGTCTGCCCGTTGAGGCAATATGGAAAGCCTCCTTGAAAACTCTCGGCAGATCAGCCGTATCCTTGACAAGATAACTGTGCTTGACGAAGGATTCACACGCACCCGTTATATCGGCTTCCTGAAAAACGTCACGACCAAGTACATCACTTTTCACCTGACCTGTTATCGCAACCATCGGAATAGAATCCATATAGGCAGTTGCAATACCTGTTATCATGTTCAAAGCACCCGGTCCTGATGTTGCAACGCATACACCGACCTTTGAGGTAGACCTTGCATAGCCGCTTGCAGCATGAGCGGCATTCTGTTCCTGTCTTACAAGAACGGCTTTTATATCCGTGTCATAGAGTTTATCAAAAAAAGGACAGATGACCGCTCCCGGATAGCCGAAAAGGATCGAAACGCCTTCTTTCTGAAGGCACTTTACCATTATTTCAGCACCGCTTATCATAAAATCCCACCTTCATCAAAAAAATACTATATCATTATATCATGTGCGTTTGCATAAATCAAGAAATACACTGCAATTTTACAAAAAAATTTGACAAAAAACAACGGCTGACACATCAATGTCAGCCATTGTATTATATAGATATATAAATTATCAATACCAAGGTGTAAGACGATAATAGAGTTCTTCATAACGTCTTGCAGAGTTGTTCCATGAATAATCCATTCTCATGCCTCTGATAGCGATCTCTTTCCAGCGTTCCCTGTCGGTGAAGTAAACAGTCTTTGCATAGTTGATGGAGTTAAGCATCTCTTCCGCATTGTAGTTTGCGAATGAGAAGCCTGTACCGCTGTTTTCAAACCAGTTATAAGGCTGAACGGTATCTTTCAGACCGCCTGTTTCACGGACGATAGGCACTGAACCGTAACGCAGAGCTATGAGCTGTGTCAGACCGCAAGGTTCAAATCTTGACGGCATGAGCATTGCATCAGATGCAGCATAGAGCTTATGTGCCCTGTTGTCAGAGTAGTATATGTTTGCAGAAACTCTTTCGGGATACTTCCACTGATAGTGTCTGAACAGGTTTTCATACTGTTCATCACCTGTGCCGAGTACAACAAGCTGTGTATGTTCATCGGTTATTCTCTCTATGACATAGTTGACAAGGTCAAGACCTTTCTGGTCTGTAAGTCTTGTTATCATAGCTATCATGAACTTGTTGTCATCGACGGGCAAACCGAGTTCCTGCTGCAAGCCACGCTTATTAAGCACTTTCTTGTCAAATGTTTCGGGCGTGTAGTGTTCATATATCTGTATATCGTGTTCGGGGGCATAGACATTGTAATCAATGCCGTTGACGATACCGCAGAGAGAATGGTTCTTATGTCTCATCAGACCGTCAAGACCTTCACCGTAATACGGCATTTGTATCTCACCTGCATAGGTATCACTTACGGTCGTAACATAGTCTGAGAATACGATACCTGCCTTGAGCATATTTGCATCATAATTAAATTCCATATTTGCAGGTGTGAACACATACTCAGGGAATGCTGTCAAATATCTGAAAGTCTTTATGTCGTATATACCCTGGAATTTCAGGTTGTGTATGGTAATGATCGTCTTTGTACCCCAGAAGAAACCGTTATCCTTGTAGAGAGTACGGAGAAATACAGGTACAAGAGCGGCCTGCCAGTCATGGCAGTGGATTATGTCAGGCTTGAAGCCTACAACAGGAAGTATTGCAAGAGCAGCCTTGCTGAAGAAGGTAAACTTCTCTATATCCCATTTGATCTCTCCGTAAGGCTTGTCACCGCCGAAGTAACCCTCGTTATCAATGAAGTAGTAGTGGATACCCTCAAAGTAGTATTCCATTATACCGACATAAACGTGATTGGGCATATAACCCAAGTCCATATAGAAGCTCGTCACATAGTTGAAGTGCTGACGGTACTCCCAAGGGATACACATATATTTCGGGATAACTACACGCACATCAAACTGATCCTTGTTGAGCATTTTCGGCAATGCTCCTACTACGTCTGCCAGTCCGCCTGTTTTGATAAACGGATAGCACTCGGATGCCACAAACAAAATATTTCTCATATCATCGCTCCATTCTGAAAAAAATTTTTTTGCCAATTTTTATAACCCTTTCTATTATAATCCATTTTTTCAAAACATTCAATACATATTTTAAATAATCGTTAAATTTTTTATATACAAAAAGGTCAGTGATACTCACTGACCTTTAAAAAGTTTTTTGCTTGCGGAGTTATGTACAGCTTTTACAAGCATACACAGACCGAATGATACCAATACAATTATCGGATATGCGATATACCAGTATCCGCCCTGATTGAAGCCGTAAAAATCTATCCAGCCGCCGTTTTCTGCTGTTATGAAAACGACCTCAGTACAATACCATGCACCGTACAGAACAGCCGGTATTATGCCCGTCAAGGATATTTTCATATCAAGCGGTTCAGCCGTTTCAAAAAAACAGAATGATACGAATGCAATTATCGGTCCCGAAAAGTGCATATACAGTGAAGTACCTCCAAAGACCATCTGCATAAAGCCCATTGAAGGACCAAGAAAAAATATTACAGTAAAGAATGTAAGCACCACCGCACAAGTGCCTGTATATTTCAGAATAAAAGCCCATCTCGGAACAGGCTCGTTATTTTTCAGCCTGCGTATCTCAAACACTGCCATTATCAGAGCAGATACTCCGCAAAGTATGTTTGAATCCGTCGTGAACAGGTTGAAGCGAAACAGCGGATCTATATGATATTCACCGTCATTTCCGAAAAAATACGATATTACAACACCCGTTGTAGCAAGAAAGATAAATATATTCATCACTGCCGATATGTACAGCTTCGTTCTGACTTTCATAAATACCATCCCCTCCAACCTATTTTACAATTATATCCCTCTCATGTCAATCTGTTTGCGGTCAAAATATCTCTTCCACACGTTTTTGTACGGCATAATAATCATATCCCGCTTTTTGCAGACGTTTTTTTCTGTCTTCTCCGTTGCCCCACAAGCCCATTATAACTTCAAGTGCAAGTTCATTGACAGTTTTAGTAACTTTTTGTGTGAAGTCAAGGGCTATCCAGCCTTTTATGCCGTTATACTCCGCAAGTCCCCATTTATATCCGCCGCCCGATGTACAACGGGTTATTTTTACAACGGAATCATATGGGATATTGCCGAGAATATTGAAAGTTATCCCTGCACCCTGACGAATATTCAAGCCGTCACCTGCCTTGACCTTCACGCTGTAGTCAACGACATTTGACGAATTTATCTGATATATCTCAATATCTCTTTTTGCAGAAGTGCCGGTTGACTTGTCCGTTTTCCAGAAAGGTCTGTAAAAAGCATAGACTATATTATCACTGAGATAACGGTTTTTTCTCTTGAAAGATGAAGTCCTTGCCCAATTTCCGTAAACACCGTCAACATTGCCTTCAAGGGTAGTGATAACGTCACCCGAAACGCTTTCAACTATCCCTATGTGATCGCAGAAATACTTGTCTTTATCAGGATAATCTCCATAACGCAGAAAAAACAGATCACCGGACTGAACGGGCATTTCATTTTTTCTGAACCAAGTACCGTACTTTCCGTCAGAGAAGCGTGGAACAGTGCCTGCACCGCCCGTTATCTCATCTATGTACTTTCCTATAAATCCGCAGTCTTTCATTATCGAACATACCGCAAATGCACACCAGTCCACTATCATATTCAGATATAATTTCGTATTGCACACATAATCACCGTTTTTACCTATATATGACATTGCTGTATCCAAAAATTTTTCTTTGTCGGTCAATTTATCTTACCTCGCTTTCAGTTGTATTTTTAAGTCTTTGTATGACAGTCATAAGAAATTTCGGAAGCGGTACACCTATTTTTGCAAGGTTTTCCAAAATGGAAATGATCTCGTTTATTATGAACCATATCGTTACCAGCACACCGAAAAATATCGTATATTCCAATTTAATGCCTATTTGCTCCATGCCCGAATATATCAGCCAATCTGTACCCATAGCGGCGGCTATGGCAAACAGATAACATAATTTCTTGACGATGCCGAAAAGTCCCTTTCGGCTTGAAAGCTCCGAGTGTGTCCATGCAGATACCAGACCTGTCACATAGTCTGCCGCCATGACTGACAAAAGTATCACAACAGGTACGGCGATCATATTCATGTAATATACAAGCAGTGTTAAAAAAGCAGAAAAGGCTGCTTTGAAGAATTTTTCCACAAGTTCACCTCCTTTCACCTATGGAACTAAAATATTTGAAATTATGCCTCTGAGAGTAAAATCAAAAAATTTTTTCTGCCGTATTGCAAGATTTTGTTATATATGATAAAATTGTCTTATCAATAAAAAGAAAGAAGATGTTTTTTAAATGGAATATATACTTTCCGACAGAGTGCAGACTCTCAAACCGTCTGCTATAAGAGAGATATTCAAATATGCCGCTGATCCGACAGTAGTATCTCTTTCAGCAGGAAATCCCGCTCCCGAAGCATTCCCCGTTGATGCAATAAGAGAGATCTCCGCAAAGATATTTGAAGAAAATCCGATAGCTGCTTTGCAGTACAGCGTTACAGAGGGTTATGCACCCCTCAGAAAAGCCGTAGGCGACTACATGAAAGATACCTACAACATAGGCAGAGATTTTGATGATCTGATAATCACATCGGGGGCTCAGCAGGTCATGGACTTGATAACAAAGTCTATGGTCAATGAGGGCGACACCGTTATATGTGAAGCTCCGAGTTTCATAGGCTCTCTTAATTCATTCCGTTCCTATAACGCCCGTTTGTGCGGTATTCCCCTTGAAAGTGACGGCATGAATATAGAATTGCTTGAAAAGGCTCTCCGGACAGAAAAAAATGTACGTTTCATATACATAATCGCAAATTTCCAGAATCCGTCGGGCGTTACGACAAGTTTTGAAAAAAGAAAGAAAATTTATGAACTTGCCAAGAAATACAATGTAATGATACTTGAGGACAATCCCTACGGTGAACTGAGAATAAGGGGAGAGAATGTGCCGTCTATAAAGTCATTTGACGAGGACGGAATAGTGGCTTATGCAGGCTCTTTTTCAAAGATACTTTCACCCGGTATGCGTTTGGGATATGTTATCGCCCCGAAAACAGTTGTACAAAAAATGGTCGTCTGCAAGCAGGGTGAAGATGTTCATACAAATATATGGGCACAGATGGTCGCTCACAAGTTCATGACGGAATACGACTTTAACGGACATCTTGCAAAACTGCGTGAGATTTACAGAAAAAAAACAGATTTCTGCATGGATTTGCTTGATAAATATATCGTGCCGAACAAGATAACTTATCAGAGAATAGACGGCGGTCTTTTTATCTGGTGTAAACTTCCCGAAGGCGTGGACATGGCTGACTTCTGCAAGCAGGCTGTACTCAGAAAAGTATGCGTTGTCCCCGGCAACGCTTTCCTTACGGACGAAAAAGAACAGTGCAGTTCATTCAGGATAAACTTCTCTACTCCCACAGATGAACAGCTTGAAAAAGGCATTAAAATACTCGGAGAACTTGCAAAGGAGATTTTATAATGGATACCCCCGAAAAGAAAAAAGTCATATTCAGTGCAATACAGCCCAGCGGAACTATCACTTTGGGGAATTATCTCGGTGCATTGAGGAACTGGGTGAAATTGCAGGACGATTATAACTGTATCTTTGCAGTGGCAGACCTCCACGCTATCACTGTAAGACAAGAACCGAAAAAATTCAGGGAAAATATCCTCAATGCCTATGCACTTCTTTTAGCGTGTGGCATTGATACGGAAAAAAGCCTGTTTTTCATACAAAGTCATGTACATACTCATGCAGAATTGGCATGGGTGCTGAATTGCTATACACAATTCGGTGAATTGTCGAGAATGACACAATTCAAAGACAAGTCACTTAAACACGCTGATAATGTCAATGCAGGCTTGTTTGCATATCCGTCATTGATGGCAGCGGATATTCTTCTGTACAGATCCGATATGGTGCCTGTAGGTGCAGATCAGAAACAGCATCTTGAATTGGCAAGGAATATTGCAGAGCGTTTCAACGGCGTTTACGGCAATACTTTCACAGTACCCGATCCGTATATCTCAACTGTAGGTGCAAGAGTTATGTCACTTCAAGACCCGACAAAAAAGATGTCCAAATCTGATGAAAATGTCAACGCATGGGTAGCAGTTCTCGACAAGCCCGATACTATCATGAAGAAATTCAAAAGAGCCGTTACTGACTCCGAAGCAGAAGTTCGTGTAGGAGAAGGCAAGGACGGCATTAACAATCTCATAGGTATCATGAGTGCCGTTACCGGCAAAACAAGTGATGAGATAACCGAAGAGTTTGAGGGCAAGGGCTACGGCGATTTCAAAACAGCCGTTGCAGAAGCTGTCATTGAGGAAGTCAAGCCTATTCAGGAACGCTTTGACGATTATATCAAAAATAAAGACTATCTTGCAGAGCAGTACAGAAAGAGTGCTGAAATTGCACTTAAAATATCTCAGCGTACACTTGACAAGGCTATGAAAAAAATAGGATTTATCGCAAAATAAAATAAAACGGAACAGTGAAAAGGCAACTTCTCATAAGGATGATATAAAGAACAACCGATTGAGAGTTATGTCCCGAATAAATTTGAATTTTTCAGATTTATTCGGGACTGATTTTATAAAATATTTGTTATTTTTTGATATATCCAATTAAAATGTGGTTGTAATTGTCGATAAAATATGATATAATAACCTTGTTTTCTATATAATTCAAAATATTAAAAATAGGTGTTTTTATGAGAACTGCTAAACAATCCATGATTGACAAAATTATCGAAAAATTATCTTGGCTAAAATCATATGTTGAAATAAATAACACTATTAATCTTACTGATATTAATATTTGTTCAGAGGATTTTTTTGCTGATTTGCTTAATTTGATATACGGATATGATTTAAAAAACCTAAACGCATTACAAAAAAATTATAGTGGTATAGATTTAGGGGACATAAAAAATAGGGTATGCGTACAGGTTACATCAAATAAAACAAATAACAAAATTATTCAAACAATTGAGTTATTCGATAAAAATAAATATTGTGAAGAATATGACAGATTAATTATCTTAATAATAGGAAACAAAAAAAATTATAGCACCAACTTTGTGTCTCAAACTATAAATTTTGATAAGAAAAAAGATATTATTGATATGGATACCATAATTGACAATATAAATAAATCTCCGAAAACAACTATTAAAAAAATATATGAGTATATAGTTTCAAATATTGTAACAAGTGATTGTTATGACATTATTTTATCCTCAAAAACAGACTATCTTCTTCAACAGCAAAAAAAGATTTATGCAATATGCTTAAGTAAATTAAGAGCAATCGGTTTAGATGACAAGATAGCTCGTATTATCATAGATGATAGCGAATACGATAAAATGCTTTTAAGGCAAGATGGTGTTCACTATTTGGTTGGAGGATTTGGCAGCGGAAAATCTCACACTCTTTATTTGCTTGCGTTAGACTTAATAAAACAATATTTAGAAGATAAAAATAACAAATATCCCATTTTTGTACAGGCGACAGATTTAGAAAA
>CADCCP010000067.1 GCA_902800005.1 uncultured Ruminococcus sp.
AGTCTGGCAAAGAGGTCTTTAGACTGACAGCGACTTTCAGTCGCAATAATAGGGGCTTTAGCCCCAAAACCTACCGACTTTAGTCGGTAGTGTTTAAGTTTATAAAAATGTGCCGTTAAGCACATCGGATATTTCTTGTAAACAAAATTTCTGTATTATTACATAAATTCCTTGACGTTTATAAAATGATCGATGTATAATTTATGTATGATGAAAATGACGTGATGATTAGTTTTTTGGGAACAAAAACAAATTCCAAATCGTACAGAATGGTATATATTGCAGGTTTGAAGAAAAGTGACTTAAAATCACAATTCTATCGAACTTGCTTTATTTTTTATAAAAAATGATTTTTGAGCAAAAAATATTATTGACATATTCGGTAAGATATATTATAATATATTAAAAGTTGATATTATTTTATAAATAATATATTATAGGGGTGGTCATATTGTTTGCGTCACATATAAGAGGTTCCGATGAACAGTCAGTACGCACTCATTGTGAGGAAACGGCTGTTTATGCAAAAGAAAACGGTCTTGCTGTCGGAGTGGGAAACGCTATGTATCTTGCGGGACTTCTACATGATCTGGGAAAATATACAGAGGCTTTCAATGAATATATACATGGCAGTAAGAAAATCTCTAAAAAGATAAATCATTCCAGTGCCGGAGCAAAATATCTGTATGAAAACTTTACGGCAGAAACACTTTATGAAAAACTTACTCGTCAATTACTTACATATGTGATAGTATCTCATCATGGTCTTAATGACTGTTTGAGTTATGACGGTACAGACAAATATCAGGCAAGAGTTGAGCCTGAAACGAATATCTTCTATGATGAGGTACTGGAAAACAGTTCTAAATTTCTACAGGAACATGATATTGACTATTTATATTCTGAAGCATGTAAGGAAATAGGACTATTGAAAGATAATATAGACCTTGTTGCTGAAAGAATGAAAACAGATAATCCTATCCAAGAAAAAACTTTTATGTACGGGTGTTTGGCAAGGCTCATGCTTTCTATGCTTATGGATGCAGACAGAAGAAATACCGCAGAATATATGAACGGCTGTATAACAAAGCGTCCTGATATGCGGGAACGTGAATGTTTTTTTAAGGAATGTCTTGAAAAACTGGAAAAACATCTTAACGCCTTCGAGATACGCAACAGTATCGATGAGCTTCGTAGGGAAATGTCGGCTAAATGTGCGGACTTCGCCGAGAATAACGGCAGCGGTGTATATAAACTCTCCATACCTACGGGAGGCGGAAAAACATTTTCTTCTATGAGATATGCCTTAAAGTTGGCTATCAGAGAACGCAAGGAAAGAATTATTTATACGGCTCCTTTTTTATCAATACTTGAACAGAATGCACATGAATTGAAAAATGTGTTTGGTGAAAACGATTATATCTTGGAACATCACTCCAACGTCATATTTGATGAAAATACAGATGATGAAACTTTGAAAAAATATGAACTTCTTTCGGATGACTGGAGCAGTCCTATGATAATGACAACGATGGTAAGATTTTTAGACGTGCTTTTCGGGAGGGGCACAACAGATATAAGAAGAATGCACCAATTAAAAAATTCTGTAATTATAATTGATGAGGCTCAGTCAGTACCCGTCAGGTATATACATATGTTTAATGTGATGATAAATTTCCTTTCTTGTGTATGTGAAACGACAGTCGTTCTCTGTACCGCAACCCAACCTATCTTTGAAGCGGTAAAAAGACCTCTGCTTTATTCCGAAAACAGCAGCATAATTTCTGATATAGAAAAATA
Organism: uncultured Ruminococcus sp.; assembly: GCA_902800005.1. Taxonomy (GTDB): domain Bacteria; phylum Bacillota; class Clostridia; order Oscillospirales; family Acutalibacteraceae; genus UBA1213. Next base: position 1,801 of record CADCCP010000067.1, read on the forward strand.
CAGCATGGCTTTCAAGCGAGTTGATATTGTGGCAGACTATGCAAGAATTAAAAAAGATACAGACAGCCTTTGTGAATTTATATTGTATTATACAGATAAAAATGCCCTTGTTATTCTCAATACAAAGTCTGCCGTACAAAAATTATATAAGGGCATGAAGGAACATATGTCCGAAGGATACCGCCTTATACAGCTTACTACATATATGTGTGCACAGCACAGGCTTGACGTAATAAAAGAGATGAAGGCTGCTCTTGAAAAAAATGAAAAGATAATATGTATAAGTACACAGCTTATTGAAGCAGGTGTGGACATCTCTTTTGAAACGGTATTCCGCAGTCTGAGCGGACTTGATAACATTGCACAGGCGGCAGGCAGATGTAACCGTAACGGAAAAGCTGAACATATCGGTAAAACTTACATTATCAGTTACGGTGAGGAAAATGTTTCTTCGCTGGAGGATATAGCAGAAAGTCAGGAAGCTATGGAAGATCGTCTTGACCGCTATCAAGGTGAAGATCTGCTCATGCCCGAATCCGTTCGGGAATATTACAGACAGTATTTCTTCAACAGAATGGATGTTATGGATGCCCCTGCACAAAGATATGACAGCAAATATGACAGCACTCAGAGTTTATATTCTTTTTTAGGCTCAAATGTCTCTGCCAAAAGAGAATATAAAAAAATTTATAAAATGAAGTACAGCCGACCTTTACCGCAGTCGTTCAAAACTGCCGCCGAGTTGTTCCGTCCTATCGAAAAAACCAATTCTGTCGGAGTTATCGTTTATTACGGAGAGTCAAAAAAATTGATAGACCGTTTTTACGCCGAAACGGACTTTAACGAAAAAAAGAAGATATTGAAACAGCTTCAGCGATATACAGTTGATATAGCAATATCTTCCAAGATGTTCCGTGAACTTCGTGAGAGCGGAACTTTTGAAGCACTCCTGTATGACGGTCAGGTGCTTGTTCTTACGGAGAGTGCTTATTCTCAGGAAATCGGCATAACGACAGATTACATACCGTTAATATATTGTGAAAGATGGTGATATTGTGGAATATAAAAACAGCATTAAATACAAAGTCTACGGAAAATATGCTTTATTTACCGATCCGCTTACAAAAATAGGCGGTGAGAAATTTTCGTATGAGATACCCACTTACAGTGCTTTGAAGGGGGTAACGGAGTCGATATATTGGAAGCCTACGTTTACATGGATAATAGATGAATGTAAAGTCATGAAGCCCATACAAACACAGTCAATGGGTATTCGTCCGATACACTACCATGACAGCGGTAACGACCTCTCAATTTATACATATCTTTATGAAGTGGAATATCTGGTAAAAGCCCATTTTGAATGGAATGAAAATCGTCCCGACCTTTCACACGACAGGAATGAACATAAACATTGGGATATTGCAAAGCGTATGGTAGAGAAGGGTGGCAGACGTGATATTTTTCTCGGTACAAGGGAATGTCAGGCTTATATAGAGCCGTGTGACTATAGTAAAATAAGTGAGCCGTATGGAAAGATAGCACAGAGAGCCTTTGGTGTCATGGTACACGGCATAACTTATCCCGATGAACAGACAAACCCTGATTATAAAGGAAAAATGACTGTTCGCCTTTGGAAGCCCGTCATGAAAAACGGTATCATACACTTTGAAAGACCTGACAGTCCGAAAATGATCGTCCGTGTAATAGGCAACCGTCCCGAGAAAAAATTTGTCTTTGGAGAGAATTTTTCGGGGCTGTCTGAATTTGATACAGAGGGGGTATTTTGATTGGGATGGATAGAAGTCCTTGCAAGAACCTATGATAATTGCCTGAGTGAAGTCGGAAGAATAGATGTAAGGACAAAAAAATATGGTAATAAAGAATTTTCGGAAACGATAGTATTACTTCCGGAATCTCATCTTACTGTAAACGCCTTTGCGGAAATACGTCTTAATATTGACGGCGAATATATTACTTCCCGTAAGGTCGATAAAAATGAGCAGTTGACCATTGTTCCGGTAACGGAAGATTCCGCTTCACGAAGCAGCGGTATAACACCCATGCCGCTTTGTGATAAATTGAGTTATATTGCAGGCGATTATGATGAATATGTCAAAGAAGAAAAAAATAAAAGACCTTGTTATGAGGCTTATATGAAAGAGTTGCATAAATGGTCGGATTTGCCCGATACCCCGAGAAAAGTCAAGGCAATATGCAGTTATCTTGATAAAGGCTGTGTCATGAAAGACCTGACCGAAAACGGAGTTTGTGACGGTACAGACGGTTTTGTAAGATTTATCGTATCGGATAGTGACAGTAATGACAGAGAAAATCGTACATGGCGTGATGCTGCCATATATGACAGCTTTATCAAATATTACCGTACCTGTATGGAGAATACGGATATTGATTACAGTACGGGAAAAGTGTGTGCCGTTACACAGAAACTGCCTGCAAAATTAAGGAATACCGGGGATAAAGCAAAACTTATCTCATCAAATGATACTACTAATTTCACTTTCAAAGGGCGGTTCAGAACAGCGTCTGAAGCAGCAATGATAGGCTATGAAACATCACAGAAGGCACATAATGCTTTACGCTGGCTAATAGCTTATCAGGGTTATAGAAATGACAGTGAATATATCATATGTTGGTCGCCCGGAAATGAACCTGTTCCGTCTCCTATGAAAAGCACCGATGAATATCTCGAAAACTATGAAGAAGATGATGATGACGATATTATTGCAGACACGGAAAAGATATTTGCCGAAAAGCTGAACAATGCTATGAATGGCTATTTGCATGGGTTTAGCGATATGGATAAGGATAGAGTGGATAGGGGAGATTTAAAAGTCGTTGTAATGGCAGTCGATACGGCAGACGGCTCTAATCAGGGCAGACTTTCCATAACGTATTATAACGAACAGCACCCTGTTGAATTTATACGAAATGTTTTTCGATGGCATAAAGAATGCAGTTGGGAACATTACAGAAAAGAGAGTGACGGAAAAAATTATTATTACGGTGCCCCGTCACCGAAAGAGATAATTTTGACGGCTTACGGTACGGAGATGTCAGGCGGTATCGATATAGGCAATAAAAAAATGATGAAGAAAAATATTGACCGTTTGCTTCCTTGTATAGTTCAGGGAAGAAAAATACCGAAAGACATTGTTCGTGCAGTAGTGATAAATCTCGGTAATCCGCTGAGATTCGGCTCATATAACCGTAACAGACTTCTTGAAAATGCCTGTGCGGTGATAAGAAAATATCAAATCGACTATGGAAAGGAAGTGTTTAGTGTGGCACTCAATAAAGAAAGTAATGACAGAGATTATCTTTTCGGAAGGCTTCTTGCGGCGGCTCATAATTTGGAGGATTATATAAACTATAAATCCAATAATACGGGCAGAGAAACTAATGCCATGAAATATTGGAGTGTATATGTGCAGAAACCTGCAAAAACATACAGTCTTATCCGTCAGAGATTGCAGCCCTATATCTCAAAGCTGACATCAGGGAGCAGAAACTATTATCTTGAATTGGCAGAAGAAATATTTGATAAACTTTCAGAGAACGACTCTTTCAATAACGAACCTTTAGGCGAAAACTATCTTATGGGTTATTACAGTCAGTCGGCGGAATTCAGAAAAAACAGAACAAAAGAAACTACTGAGGGGGAAAATTAAAATGAGTGTATTGGTAAACAAAATTGATTTTGCGGCATTGGTGACAGTTACAAAGGCAAATCCTAACGGTGATCCGCTTAACGGCAACCGTCCGAGAGAGGATTTCAACGGATACGGAGAAATATCCGATGTATGTATCAAGAGGAAAATAAGAAACAGATTGCAGGACATGGGAGAGAAAATATTTGTCCAGTCCGCAGACAGATGTGATGACGGTGCAAAAAGCCTGCATGACAGAGCCGAGAAAAATGAAAGTATCAAAAAGGCTTCAAAAGATGCTGAAAAATATGCACTGGCTGCTTGTGCGGAATGGATAGATGTAAGGGCTTTCGGACAGGTATTTGCTTTCAAGGGAGATAAAGTTTCAGTTGGCGTGAGAGGTCCTGTTTCGATAAGAACAGCCGAAAGCGTATCACAGATAGATATTTCAACTATGCAGATAACCAAAAGTGTAAACGGCGAAACAAAAGATACAAAGTCATCCGATACAATGGGAAGTAAGAGCCGTGTTGAATTCGGTCTTTATGTTATTCGTGGAAGTATTAATCCTCAGCTTGCGGAAAAAACAGGCTTTTCCGAAGAAGATGCCGAAAAAATCAAACAGGCGATCATGACACTTTTTGAAAATGATTCTTCTTCTGCAAGACCTGACGGCAGTATGGAAGTACGTCAGGTTTACTGGTGGAAACATAACTGTAAAATGGGACAGTATTCCTCTGCAAAGGTGCATAACAGTCTTGAAATACATCTTAAAGCGAGTATAGATCAGCCTGCAAAGTTTGAGGACTATGATGTGATACTCAAAGAACTTGACGGTTTACAGCCTGTCATAGAGGAAAATAACTGCCGATGAAAGAGTATAGTGAAGATGAGTTTCTGATGTTGTCGGGAATACAGCATTTTGTTTTTTGCCGTCGTCAATGGGCGTTGATACATATAGAACAAGTTTGGAAAGAAAATTATCTTACCGTTGCCGGAGAGCTTATGCATGAAAATGCACATGACAAGGGAATGACCGAAAAACGTGGTAATACGGTAATTACGAGAGGTATGCCCGTTTATTCGAGAGTATTGGGAGTTTCAGGAGAATGTGATGTAGTCGAGTTTCACAGAGATGACAAAAACGGTATAGGCATTTTCGGCTGGGAAGGAAAATATACGGTTTTGCCGGTCGAGTACAAGCACGGTGAACTGAAAGAGGAAGATGTCTTGCAGTTGACGGCACAAGCGATGTGTTTGGAAGAAATGCTTTGCTGTGAGATAACATACGGATGTATTTATTACGGTAAGACACGCCACAGAGAAAAAATTGAGTTCACACAAGAACGGCGTGAAAAAGTGATAAGGCTTTTTGAAGAAATGCACGACCATTACAAACGAGGGTATACACCGAAAGCTAAAAAAACAAAAGGCTGTAATTCCTGTTCTTTAAATGAAATTTGTCTTCCAAAATTGGGGAATGTCCGTTCTGCCAAAGAATATATTGAAAAAACACTCTCGGAGGAAATACCATGAAAAAACTTCTGAATACACTATATATCACTTTGGATGATGCGTACTTATCACTTGAAGGGGAAAATATTGTTGTCATATCGGGAGATGAGGTGAAAGGACGTGTGCCGCTGCATAATCTGGAAGGGATAGTTAGCTGCGGTTTTCGTGGTGCAAGTCCCGCATTTATGAACAAGTGTGCAAGAGATAATATAAGTCTTAGCTTCCTTTCCGGTACGGGACGCTTTTTGGCAGGTGTTACGGGAGAACAAAAAGGAAATGTCCTCTTGAGGAAAGAGCAGTACAGAATATCGGACAATGAAGAAAAAAGTCTGGAATATGCCCGTAATTTTATTATTGGAAAGCTGTATAACAGCAAGTATGTCATAGAACGTGCCACAAGGGATTATCCAATGAGATTGGATACTGTGAAACTGAAATCTGTTTCATCAGGATTGAGCGATTCAATGAATGATGCTAAAATTTGTATGAGCCGTGATATTCTTCGTGGAATAGAGGGAAAAGCGGCTGAAAGATATTTTTCTGTATTCGATGATATGATATTACAGCAGAAAGATGATTTTAAATTTAAAGGCAGAAATAAGCGTCCGCCTCTGGATAACGTCAATGCCATGCTGTCATTTTCATATACGCTTTTGTCAGGAATGTGTGCATCAGCCCTTGAAACAGTGGGTTTGGATCCGTATGTAGGATTTATGCACACAGACCGTCCGGGCAGACGTTCACTTGCACTTGATATGATGGAAGAACTACGCAGTGTATTTGCCGATAGATTTGTACTTTCACTTATAAACAAACGTCTCGTCAATGTAAAGGGATTTACCAAAACAGAAGGCGGTGCTGTATTGATGGACGATGATACAAGGAAATTGTTTTTTACCGAGTGGCAGAAACGTAAAACAGAAGTGATAACACATCCGTTTCTTAAAGAAAAAGTTGAATGGGGCGTTGTGCCGTATGTACAAGCCCTGCTTCTTGCCAGAACGATCAGGGGTGATCTGGATACATATCCGCCGTTTTTGTGGAAGTAGGTGAGAAAATGCTTATACTCATAACTTACGATGTCAATACGGGAACTGCTGACGGACGTAAAAGGCTTAGAAAAATTTCCAAAGAGTGTGTCAATTACGGTCAGAGAGTACAAAACAGTGTGTTTGAATGTGAGATAGACAATGCACTATGGCTGAAAGTCCGCCATAAATTAGAAAATATTATCGACAAAGAAATTGACAGCTTGCGTTTTTATTATTTAGGTGACTCCAAAAAAGCCAAAAGAGAACATATCGGATGCAAGCCGTCATTGGATATTAATGGTGTACTGATAATGTAGGTGCGAATGTCATGTGCACATGAAAATACCGGAACATTCGCACCGAGATATATAGATGATTATTGAAAAATCGTCACTAATTATTGGAAATAAATGACAATCAGTTTGTAAAAGTATCTTAATTGTCATAAAAAACAATGCAAATATTTAATTTTTTGTTAAAATTTGCTGTCGCACCCCACATGGGGTGTGTGGATTGAAATCCCATTGCGTGTACCGCTGTTGTATTGCCGCCCTTGACGTCGCACCCCACATGGGGTGTGTGGATTGAAATGAGAGCCTTAGACGATATACAAAACATAAGAGCGTCGTCGCACCCCACATGGGGTGTGTGGATTGAAATAAAAGGCACACGATGAAGCAATAGAAGCCGCTGCTGTCGCACCCCACATGGGGTGTGTGGATTGAAATTGAGCAAGTGCAGCGGCATAAAATAGCCGCTGTATTGTCGCACCCCACATGGGGTGTGTGGATTGAAATAATACGACAGGCTGACACACATCTACAACGAGCGTCGCACCCCACATGGGGTGTGTGGATTGAAATAAGAATATATCATCAAAAAGTGGTTTGAAGACTACGTCGCACCCCACATGGGGTGTGTGGATTGAAATCGAAAGCGGTCTGTGTATCAGTAACCATGTCAGAGGTCGCACCCCACATGGGGTGTGTGGATTGAAATGGATTGAAAGCTTATGATGAAACTTCCGTTCCCGATGTCGCACCCCACATGGGGTGTGTGGATTGAAATTC
>CADCCP010000068.1 GCA_902800005.1 uncultured Ruminococcus sp.
AGTTCCAACGCTTTCTGTAAATTGTCTTTTCCGCCAAGCTGTTCATATATGCCTGCTACCTTATTGTAGCTGACGGACAAATCTCTTTTGCTTTCACTTGTGTTTTCGCTTGCGGAAAGCTGTTCGGACAGTTCAAGGTCTTTTTGATACAGTTCCAACGCTTTCTGTAAATTGTCTTTTCCGCCAAGCTTTTCATATATGCCGGCTACCTTATTGTAGCTGACGGACAAATCTCTTTTGCTTTCACTTGTGTTTTCGCTTGCGGAAAGCTGTTCTGCCAATGCAAGACCTTTTCGGTATAAATCCAAAGTATTCAGCCTATTCTTTTCTCCGCCAAGCTGTTCGGATATATTGGCTGTCGTGTGATAACTGATAAGCAAATTTCTTCTGTTCTCCGGCGTGTTTTCAAGCATACACAAACCTTGTGACAAGAAAATATCTTTTTGACTCAGTGCCAGTGCTTTCATCAAATTATCCCTACCGCCACGCTGTTCATACATTTTTGCAGTCCTGTTATACCCTGCTGACAGCACCTTTTTATCTTCAAGGGAATCCGTCATCAACACGATTTCCTCATACGTCGAAAGATATTTTTCATAATAATTCAACGACATATCCGAATATTCTTTTTCACCTATTCTTCTGCTCACGTCAGCCGCTTTCTTATAGGCAAGCGAGAGATCGTTGAGATATTCATTTGTTTCCGATTTTTTATGGAGTTCTTCCAGCATTTCCAAACATTTTTTATATACCTCCAACGCTTTGATATAATTTTCCCTGCCTCCCAGATTTTCATATATCTTGACTGCACATTTGCAGGTACACGGTTCTTGCTGTTGTTTGGGTTCTGCTTTCATGTCCGTACAATCGTCCAGTTCAGGTACAGAATACAGCTTTCTGTAAAATTCTTCATCACTTAATGTCTTCTTATTTATATACTGCAACCCACCGACAATCAATTCCATGCCTTCATCCAATTTCAAATCTTCTTCCAGATAGATCAAAAGCATAAATTTGTCTTTTCTATCCGCCATATAAAGCTCTTTTTTACAGTACTTTGAATCCAGATAATTTGCGGAAATGAAAGCAATAAAAACTTTACAGTCTGCTAATTTTGATCCAATAAAATCACGCCATTCCGTACCCGAAGCAATGCCTGTGTCGTACCAAAAACGAATGCCATCTTTTTCTATTCTTTTCAGAACGGGCTTGACGGCATCTATATCTTTGTGTGCATAGCTGATAAACACATACGGTTTATTGCCATCGTAACATACGATATGATCTCCACTGTTTTTTTGGATTTCTCTCATTTCTTTACAACTCCTTAATCTGTATTGATATCCCAACACAAATCACAGAAATCAATGTACTCGATACAAATATCTTCCGTGATTAATTGTTATTTAAGTTCAAACTTTACTAAAATTTTACCATGCAAAATAACCATAGTCAATCAAAATATTTTTCTTGATATAAAAATTTCAATAATGAATTCATATGTATTTACTTTTTTATCGAATAAAGTTATAATAAAAACAAATAAGAACTATAAACAATATGTGAGGGGGAATGTATGTGAAAATATTTTTGAGTTACGGTCATAACGACCATACAAAATTGGTAGATATGGTGTTCAATGCCCTTCGTGAAGAAGGACATAAGCCTTGGAAAGACAACCGTTATGAAGGTGAAAGCGGTATCCCTGCCGGTGAGGATTTTACCAAGCTGATATATAGTACAATAGATGAAAGTGATTTTGTCATAGCGTTTGTTTCGGAAATAACAAAAGACAGACCATATTGCTGTGATGAAAGACAGTATGCCTATAACCATAAAGACACACATTACATACAAATACGTCTTGATAATACCGATATAACTCTCGGAAATTCAAGAAGTTATGTTGATATGTCTGAGGTTGAAATGCTGAATGGCGAGATAAATATTGGGCTTTTTAATGAGGGTATGAGGGCGATTTTTTCGGCAATGCGTGATCCTGAGAGCTTTTCACAAGGCGGTTTGATACCCTGGGCAAAGTTTGAAGTACATCTGAAAGTGCATGGAGCAAGGCGATATGAGGAATTTACAGAATTACCGCCCAATGATGATTATGTCGGGCGTGAATGGCTTACCGAAAAATGCAAGAAATGGGCGTGTGATTCAAGTGAACCATGCAGGCTTTTTGTGATATATGGTGAAGCCGGTTCGGGTAAAACTGCTTTTGTACAGCACCTTTCAACAGACCGTGAACTTGTACATTCCGTCCATGTGTGCGTATATGACCGCCCATCAACACGCTCTGCAAAAAATACTTTGAAAGACCTTGCATTTGTGCTTGCAAAAAACAATGACCGTTATTATGAACGTCTTAAATCCAAGAATTTCAGCAAGATAGATGAACTGACAGAGGACGGTTTGTTTGAAGTTCTGTTTATTGAACCGCTGAAAGATGAAACGGAAAAATACCTGATTATTATAGACGCTCTCGATGAACTCGACAAAGATAACGGCTTTGAACCGCTTATCAAGATATTTCGTCAGTACATTCCGCAAATGAACCCGAATATATCATTTCTTGTCACGGGCAGACCTGATGAAAATATCCGTGAAAAACTCCGCACCGTGAGTTTGAAAAAACTTCCGCAGGTCTACCTTGACAAAAATACAAATCATGATGACTTGAAAGCGTTCATTTACAATAAACTCAATGCGATAGGTATTTACAGTGATACGCTTTCGGCAAAGATACTCGAAGCGTGTGACGGCAATTTTGAATATTTATCCCTTTTGTTTAAAGAGGTCATTGAGGAGGGGCTTGAACTGACGGAAAATATAAGCCTGCCGAAAGGTCTTTACAACCGTTATACACAATACCTTGACAGAAAACTTGAAAATCAGGATTACAGATTCAACGAAGAACAGTATTTGCTTTTATCGGTTATATGCACGGCTTATGAAAATATGCCGGTGTCACTGCTGGCAAAGTTGACCGGATTTAAGGAACGCTATGCAGAGCGTGAACTGCTGAAAATGGGGTCACTGATACGTCACGTTAAGAACGCTGACGGAGAAATCTATATATCGCTTTTTGCAAAAGGTTTCCGAGATTATCTCATATCCGGCGAAGTCAGGAAATACAGTGTTGACATAGAAGAAGGTATACACTGCATAGCCGAATTTGTGCTTGAAAATTGCCCGACGGAAAAGAAACTTGCAAAATATCCGTATCTTTGCAAGTACGGTTATACATATCTTTTGCTGTACTATGAGGAAGAACCCGACAGAGTACAGGATTATATTTCCGCCCAAGTAACGCAAAATCACGACAAGGCATTTAATCACCTTGCAGATGCCCTTTGTGACGGCGGTGAAACGGCAATAAATGCCTATTTCGGCATGAAAAATACCATAGACAAGCGTGGTGATGACGTTGTAAGTGTACTGGAAAACAGGAGAGAAAAAACTGTTTTAAAACAGATAGCTTATAAATATAAAGAAACAGGCGATGAAGCGGATTATTATTGGCTTTTGGCGGTGGTTGAAATGTTTGAACCATCTCCGCAAGCATACGAGAAAGCAGAAAAACTGTATAAAAAAGCCATGGAACTTGCCGAGAAAAACTTTCAGGAAAATCCCTGCTATGACAGCAGGAGAAGTTTGTCAGCTTCATATAATAATCTTGCCTTGTTGCTTAAAAATCAACAAACCGAAGAAACCTTGAAAGAAGCGGAAAAGCTGTACAGAAAATCCATTGAACTTTTGGAGAAAAACTTTCAGGAAAATCCCTGCTATGACAGCAGGAGAGAGTTGTCTGCTTCGTACTGCAATTTAGCGGATATGTTGAGTAAGCAACGCACCGAAGAAACATTGAAAGAAGCGGAAAAGCTGTACAGAAAATCCATTGCACTTTTGGAGCAAAACTGTCAGGAAAATCCCTGCTATGACAGCAGGAGCAGTTTGTCAATATCATATTCTAATTATGGTCTCTTGTTATTGAAGAATGAACAGTATTTGCTTGCAGAGGAATGTTTTGTAAAATCGGCAGAACTCTGTGAAATGCTTTTGAAGAATTTTAAAAACTCGGAAACCAAAACCGCACTGATTAATACATACAAAATTCTTATTGCCATAGCACAAAAGCAGGATACCCCCGAATATGAACAAAAGGCTGAAAAATGGATAGAAAGATTTTTTGATTTGTTAATGGAAGAATGATATACCCCTCCTCTACAATCGGAACTCACCAAATTTTTGTCAAGTAAAGTGTTTAATTTTATTTAAAAACCATCGTAAAGCCAAAACTTCACGATGGTTTTGATTATTTCGATAATTTTTTTACTTGCTTGACTCCAACTTCATATTGCTGTCATCATAAGCCACAAATCTCAATATCTTTATTTAACATCCCTTTCTGCACCTGAAAAATATAAAATCGGGATGCAGGTACTCGGCAGGTCTGAAAATCAGCTTGCCGCCACAATACGGACAATACGCATTTTTCGGTCTTTTCCTGCCTCTTTTTCCCATGCCGAACACCTCCAAACTCCGAATTTTCCACCGTAAACCACTCTCAACTCTCAAAATCTCGCATATCAGCGATTTTTTCACAGCCGTCCCACCAAAGCTACTCCAAATCCCCTAAAATCCCTCAAACACTACCATGTAACTATATATCTCACTTGAATGTAAATGCTCCTATATATCTTACTTATTAGTATAATCTATCAGTAATATATACTATCATATTGTAGAGTTGTTAAAGGAGTGGAGTGTGGAGAGTGAAGAGTGGAGCTGTTTGATTCAAAAAATAGATTTTGTGTCTGAAATTGCTTTAAATTCGGATTTTATCAAGAATTTGGATCGCAATAACTCCACTCTCAACTCTTAACTCTCCACTCTGAATGAGTAATATCCGTTGACGTTTACTATAAAAAATGGACAGCAGGACAGTTTTGAAAATTGAAAAGGAAAAATTTTTCAGTTTCAACCTTAACAGGTATAATTTTTACTTTTATTGGGCATAGATGAAAATAACTTTTAAAGGAGTGCAAGAAATGAATATTACCAAAGGCAAAATAAGATCTGCTTTGAAAGTCGTTGTATATGGTCAGGAAGGTGTAGGAAAATCGACTTTTGCATCAAAATTCCCGAATCCCGTATTCATCGACACGGAGGGCAGTACCAAACAGCTTGATGTAGCGAGATTTGATGCACCGACTTCATGGGAAATGCTCATGCAACAGGTCGATTACATCAAGAGAAACAATACAGGCTTTCAAACGCTTGTCATTGACACGGCAGACTGGGCGGAAAAACTCTGCATTAAAAAAGTTTGCAGTAAAGCTCAGAAAGACGGCATTGAAGATTTCGGCTTGGGCAAAGGTTACGTTTATGTTGCAGAGGAGTTCGGCAGACTTCTCAACAGTCTTGATGAAGTTGTTGCAAAGGGTATAAATGTAGTTATCACGGCTCATGCGAAGATGAACAAAATCGAACAGCCTGATGAAATGGGAGCTTATGACAGATGGGAACTTAAACTCACAAAACAGTGTTCTCCCATGCTCAAAGAATGGGCTGATATGCTTTTGTTTGCGAATTACAAGACGATCGTCGTAAAGATCGATGAAAAGAAATACAAAGGTCAGGGCGGTCAGCAGAGGATAGTTTATACGACACATTCATCAGCTTGGGACGCTAAAAATCGCTTTGATCTGCCCGAAGTAATACCCCTTGACTACTCGCAGATACAGCATATCATTGAACATACCGTCACCGAACATGAAGAAATACCCGTTGCACCGCCCGTTCCGAAACAGGAAAACAAAGATGATTTTCTCAATGAACTTATCGAAGATTGCAAAAAGAATGACATACCCGTCAATGAAGTTAAAACAGACGATTTGCCGGAATATGTGCCGAAAGCGTTGGCGGACTTGATGAGGGCAAATCAGGTATCCGTTGAAGACATTGAAAATGTCGTTGCACAGAGGGGCTATTTTCCGAGAGGTACACCGCTGAAAGATTATCCGTCAGATTTCATTGAAGGCTGTCTTATCGGTGCATGGGAACAGGTATATGGACTTATCATGTCAAGCAAAGACTTACCGTTTTAAACTGAAAGGAGAAATTTTATTATGGCAGATTACGAAAGAGAATTGAATTGGGACGATGAAATATCACAGGAAAACGAAATCATCACACTTCCCGCAGGTGACTATGATTTTGAAGTGATCAAATTTGAGCGTTCAAGAAGCAAGGGCAGTGACAGCATACCGCCGTCAAATATGGCTGTGCTTGACATAAAAATCTCTAACGGCAAGGAAAGTACAAATGTCAAAGAATACCTTGTACTTCACTCAAAATTAGAGTGGAAATTGTCAGCTTTCTTCCGTTCGATAGGTCAGAAAAAAGCCGGTGAACCTGTTCGTATGAATTGGAATGCCGTAACGGGTGCAAAGGGCAGATGTAAAGTCATCATCAGCGAATACACCACCGATAAAGGCGAAAAACGCATCAACAATAAAATTGATAGTTTTTACGACTATAAAGCACCCTCTTTGCCGACTTGGAAAGCAGGAAGTTTTTAAGAGAGTGGAGAAGTTTTACTTTACTCTCCGTTTTTTTAAGAAAGGAATTTATTATGAACGATATTTTAAAAGCATTGGGATATATTGATCCTGCACAGCTTTCTTATCAGGAATGGTTAAATATCGGAATGGCTCTCAAATATGAGGGCTGTTCCGTTTCCGACTGGGACAGTTGGAGCAGGAACGACAGCCGTTATCATGACGGCGAATGTATCAAAAAATGGGAGAGTTTCAACGGTTCTCAAAAACCCGTTACAGGTGCAACAATTTTCAGCATGGCACGGAATAACGGTTATAAGTTTAATTCAGGACATGAACTTGATTGGAATGATGAAATTTCCGTTGAAACAGAGGAAAATAATTCTTGTCGGCAACTTATCACATATCTTGAAACGCTTTTTGAACTTGATGAAAATGTCGGTTACGTCACTGAAACGTGGGAAAAAGACGGTAAATTTATGCCCTCGAAAGGTCACTTTGACAGAACCGCAGGTCAGCTTATTGAAAATCTTGCAAAATATAATGATATAGGAGCGGTTTTCGGAGATTACAATGAAAATGCGGGTGCATGGATACGTTTCAATCCTCTTGACGGAAAGGGCATTAAAAATGAAAATGTCACGAAATTCAGATATACGCTTGTCGAATGTGATGATATGGAGCTGTCCGAACAAAGACGTATCATTGAAGAAATGAAATTGCCCGTTGCGTGTATGGTATTCAGCGGAAAGAAATCAATTCATGCGATAGTACACGTTAATGCACAAAATTATGACGAATATCGAAAGAGAGTTGAATATATTTACTCTCAATGTCAGAAAAACGGCTTGCATATAGATGTTGCCAATAAAAATCCGTCAAGACTTTCGAGAATGCCGGGTGTCATGCGTGGAGGTAAGTTACAGGAATTGTTAGCCGTGAATATCGGCTGTAAAAGTTTTGATGAATGGAAAAGTTTAACGGAAACCGTCAATGATGAACTGCCCGACTTTGAAAATTTCGGTGATGTATGGGATAATATGCCCGACCTTGCACCGCCTTTGATAGACGGCGTTCTTCGTCAGGGACATAAAATGCTTATTGCAGGACCTTCAAAAGCGGGTAAATCATTTTCATTGATAGAACTTTGTATAGCGATTTCAGAGGGAAGAAAATGGTTGTGTTGGGATTGTGCAAAGGGAAAAGTGCTGTATGTCAATCTCGAACTCGACAGAGCAAGCTGTCTGCACCGTTTCAAAGACGTTTACAATGCACTGAGAATCTCCCCCGAAAATATACATAACATAGATGTCTGGAATCTCCGTGGAAACAGTATTCCGCTTGATAAACTCGCACCGAAACTCATCAACAGGGCTAAACAAAAAAATTATATTGCCGTTGTAATTGATCCTATTTATAAAGTCATCACGGGAGATGAAAACTCCGCAGACCAAATGGCGAATTTTTGTAATCAGTTTGATAAAATTTGCACCGAACTCGGTACAGCGGTCATTTACTGTCATCATCACAGTAAAGGCTCTCAGTCAGGCAAGCGTACAATGGACAGGGCAAGCGGTAGCGGTGTATTTGCCCGTGATCCAGACGCTTTACTTGATATGTCGGAATTGCCCCTCAAAGACAGCGTTATCAAGCAACTTGAAAACAATGCCGTATGCAAAATATGCCGTGAATATCTCGAAAAGATAAATAAACTTTCGGAAGTGTCGCAAGATGATATGTGCAGTGAAGTGAGAATGAGGGATATTGTGTATAAAAACATTTCATCGGCTGAATGGGATATGTTCCTAAAAGAAGTCGAAAAAGCTCGTCAGGAAGTCCAAAAGCGTACAGCATGGCGGATAGACGGCACTCTCAGAGAATTTGCGAAATTTCCGCCCGAAAAAGAATGACGAAAACAAGGTGAAATTTGAAAATGCTGTAGCCCTCTGCAACGCAGGACAACCGCCGACATTGAAACAAATCTCCGAATATCTTGAGATGAAAGAACGTACCGTGAGAAATTGGATAGAAAAGTACGGTTATAAAATCGACAAAAATGACGGTACGGTATTGAAAGACGACAGTGCAACTTTGTAAATACCATTGGTTTTTACAAAATTGCAATAAATGAAAAAGTGTAAACACCATTGGTATTTACAAACGTGCAACGATTGTAAGCACCATAAAATCACGGTCGTTACAATGATTGCAAACACCATGAAATTCATGGTCGTTGCAACGGTTGCAAACACCATATACTACTATGTAGTATAGTTCGTTGCACTCACGTCACGCTCGGACGGTAGGTGACCACGTTAAAAACGTGTGGTCACCCCTACCGAGCATGAACGTGACAAAAGAGGATTTTCCGGAAAGACAAAAAATTCAGCACTTTAACGTGCGAAAGCGGAGGTACAAAATGGCAATTCAATTTTTCATGGCAATGATACCGCCGACAGTGACGGCTCAGGAACATCAGGTGACAGTGCGAAACGGCAAACCTGTCTTTTACGACACACCCGAAATCAAAGATGCCAAAGATAAACTCATGGCTAACCTTGCACAGCATAAACCAAAAGAACCGTATGCAGTGGGA
>CADCCP010000069.1 GCA_902800005.1 uncultured Ruminococcus sp.
ACAGTTCCTCCGGTTGCTGAATCCCTCACATTATCCATAGCTGTTCTTAATGTTTTCATTCCCGCTTGGAGATTGTCAACATTTGCTCCGCAGCGTTCAAATACATATCCCCATTCCTGATAACTTTCCGCACTGATACCTATTTTTTGAGAGGTCTTGTCTATTTTATCGCCTGCCGCTGCTACTTCATTCGACATATCCCAAATCTTTTTGCCTGTATCAATAGCAGCTTTACCGAGAGCGACAAATATATCTGCCGCAACTGCACCTACTCTTTTAGCCACATCTCCGAACTTTGCAAGTTTGTTTTCGGACTGTTCAACGCTTTCACCGAGATTTTTTGTCGTCTTGCTTGTATCGTCAAGCTGTTCTTCAAGGTTTTTTAAATTGCCCTCTGCAACCGCAACTTCTCTTTGAAATGCCCTGTATTGTTCCTCGCCTATCTGACCGCTTTTGAACTGCTGTTCAACTTGTTTCTGAACTTCTTTCAAGGCGGACAGCTTTTCTTTTGCAATTTCGGCTTGCTTTGAAAGTAACTGCTGTTTTTGTGCAAGCAGTTCCGTATTTGTCGGATCAAGTTTTAGAGCCTTTTCGACTTCTTTCAATTCGGAATATACATTTTTCGACTTATCATTGACATCTTTCAATGCTTTCTGTAAACCGACTGTATCACCGCCGATTTCAACGATAATTCCCTTTATCCTGTTTGCCACAAAATCACCTCATTTCACTTTCATACAGCCGTATAAATTCCATGAATTTATCATACTTTTCTTTCGGATATTCACCTTTGCCGAATTTTTCTTCAACCAAAGGCTGTATTTTCTTCATCTTGATATACTTTTCATCAATGTCATTTTCGTTTTTGCTGATGTATTCCCGAATGTAATCAACTATAAAACCGATATTCATTTCATCAAAATCGGCAGAAGTAAGACCGCATTTATAAGCCATTGCCATCAGCTTATAGGAACGTAAAGGCGGTGCATTGCCGTCTGTCTTACCCCTGCCGTATATCAGTTTTTTGATTTGAGAGAGTTAATGATAATATCCTGTAACTGCGTGAATACATCTATAACGGAAAAATCCTTAAAGCTGTCAAACCATGCTTGTTCATCAGGAATAGAATTATCCGCTGTTTTCGCCATAGCCCACACAATATCTTCAAAAGGCTCAAATGAAAAGTCTGACATATCCTCTTTCACTTTAACAAGTTTGGATAAATCGGACAAAAATTCCCTGTTGAATTGGTTTCTGTATCGTCTGAGAGTTGCGGCAGTACAGCGGAAATTGATATTTTTGCCGTCAATCTGAATGGTCTTTTCCATTTAGTCACCTCATGTCGTAATTGTCGGGAACGATACAGCGGCAAGTTCGCTTGTACCGGGCAATTCGATTTTCACCCATTTCTTATTGTCAGACGGATTTTCAAGCGGTGCAGAAATCAAATGGTATTCAACAAATTGGTCGTCCCAATCGCCGTCTTCTTTGGTTTTGCCGTTCATAGTGGGCTTTTTGCCTGCACAAGTGTTGAAATATACAGTTGTTTTGCCTGTACCGTCTGTTGTTTCCTCTGAAAGAATGAGTGCAAAATGCGGTCTTGCAACTGCCTTGCCTTCCTCTGCGACACCTGCGGTACTTCCCATAGTTGCCGATACATCTCCGTACCATGACTTGGCTATATCGTCAATTATATCTATCAGTGTTACGTCAATGTCATAACCGCTGTTTGCATTTCCTGCATAGACAAGTGCGGAATTCGCCCAGACGGTATGTAAATCGCCTTTTGGTTCTGCACTGTATTCTCTTGCTCCTGCCTGAGCGTCTGCCAGATATACGGGAGTGCCGAAAGTAACTGTACCTGTACCGAATGTAATCGGTGCATAGCCTATTCTCACAATACCTGTTTTCATTGTATCACCTCATAAAAAGAGTAATATGTTATATACAGACCTTGATTTTCGTCAAAGGTTCTGTTTTTGTCATAAGTCGTAAAGCCGTCAAGAATAGTTTCAACTGTATTTTCAACCGTATCAACATCACCTGAAAGGCTTGTGTAAAGTTCAAGAGTAGTTTTTCTTTTTCTCAAGACTGTTTTACTGTTGGCTGTCGTAAAGCTGAAATCACCGTCAAGGTATATCAGATAGGGGGGAGTCTGCCTTTCCAGAAAGACGTTATGTGCAACGGGCAGGGCATTTTCAAGGAGTGCAAGGAGATTACTTTGCATTTTTGATAGCCTCCTCGACTGCCGAAAGATATTTCGGAACATATTCCATTTCAACGGGTTCAATATGCGGTTGTGCAGGCACTCTGGAAGTACCGTCTTTTGTGGCATGACCTTCTTCAAGCAGATGTGTCAACTGATAATGCCCTTTGTTATGCACGACATATTTACTTGTCCCCATGCGGTATTTATATCTTTTCTTGCCTGTAACTTCCTTTACCGCCCAATCTGCCGCATAATCGCCTGAATCTTTGGGAGATGTTTCGGAAAGTTCATTTGCAATTTTCTTTGCGGCTTTCTTTGAAGCATTGTCAATCTCAATAGCCAACGCTTCATTATAGCTTTCAATTTCTTTCATGATATCCGCTGCCAAATCGCTTTTCATAACTTTTCCGCCCCCTTGATATTCAGAACGCTGTCGGCAAAGAGAATATTGTCAATGAAAGTAATGTCGTAAATTCTGCCGTCAAATACAATCCTGTAATCCGTTTTATTAAGATTTTTCAGGGAATTGCAGTGACGGATTTTGAAATTGACGATATTTTCTTCATGCTGTTCTCTTGCCTGCCAGTATTCACGATTTGAAACACCGTTGACAGCCGCCCAACAGGTATAATAATCTGTCCATTCGGGTATCTGATTTCTTTTTGTATCGGCTGTCACGGTGCGTTTCTGTATGGTGATTCTTTTATCCAACCTGCCAATGTCAACTTTCATCATGGTCATTGTCATCATCTCCAAATGAGAAAGAAAGCTGATTGATGATAGAACGTATCACATACTGCACTTTTTCATTAGTGCTGTTTATGTCGAATGTCATTGAACGTTTTTCATACAGTTCCGCAACAATGACACGCATTAACAGTTTGACTCTTGCAATTTCTTCATCACATTCACCGATAGCGTCAGTGATATATTCCCTTGCAACATTCATCATCAGAGTGATGTCATTATCATCATCGTTAAAATCAACTTTCAGATATGACTTCATTTCGGCAAGTGTCATCAGGTTCCACCGCCCTGTGATACTCTCTGGTCTTCAACCTGCAACTGTCCGTAACAGTAGCACTTGTCGGAACTGTCGCACTGTACGACTGTCACGAATTCAATCAAACGTGCAACAGTGGTATTTGACATAAAGCCTGCCGCATCTGATGCCGCAAAGGAAGTCAATCCTGCGTCAACGAATTTACAGCCGTTTTTAAGTGAACCGTAATAAATCGGTGCATATCCGGGAGAAGTCGTTGTAGCGGCACTTGACGCAAGCTGTGCATTGGAGAATACAATAACGGGATAACCCATAAATCTACGCTGAGTAGGCTGTGAAATATCGGGCTGCATAACAGGTCTGCCGTTTTCGTCAAGCTGTGAATCCAGATAATCAAAACCGTCCTGATTTGTAACAATGACTGTATCAAAATATGCTGCCGGATCCAAGTCTTTATTGATGGAAGATTTGAGTTGTTTCCAGTTGGCAAGCGTTTTAACGGTCTTATTTGACTGCAAAGCAGCTTTTGCCATTGCATTTTCTGTGATAACGGCTTTCTTTGCGAATACCTCAACGATATATGCAACAAGGTCATTATCCGTGAGGGCAAGAAGTGTATTGGAGAGTTTCACGAATGCACCCTTTTCAGCAAGTGAAAATGTTACCTGAGTGAATGAAATATCATTGCTGACAGTGCCGTCCGTACCGTCTGCAAAGTCAACCAGTCCTGCAAGGCTGTCAAGATTTTCAACGGGAAATGCACCTTTGAGGGCAGTTGTTTTGATGTAGCCGAGAACGTCACGGAAAGAACGGTATTCACGGATTTTTCTGTTAATCTGTGTCTGAATGTCCTGCGGAAGTATGTAACCCTCACCGTTTGCACCGTTGACATAGGTTGATGTCGGCAAGAGGAGAGAATTTTCAACGTCCGTTACAGGCTTATTGCCAAACTTTTTCAGACAGGCTCTGATATAGCTTGCATTCTGCTTTGTCTGTGCGTTTTCGGGATTTTTGGCAGTTTCCTTGAAATTCATCTGATTTGCCTCGTCAATGAAAATCTGTGCGGAAATTTTATTCTGCAAATCCTGAATTTCATTCCTGACGGCAGCGGCATCATCAAGTTTATCATTATCAAGGCAATCCTGCATTTTTGTCAGAAGATTGGAAAGTTTATTCTGCATTTCTTCAACTTTGGTCATAGTAGTTTACCTCACTTTATATTATTTTTGAGCCTGAACATATCCAATTCAAGCTGTAATTTCTGTTTAGCCGTGTCATTTTTGACGGTATCGGGCTTATGCTTATACCTGTCGTACATATTGCTGATACTTGCCTGTACAGGTTCGCCCTGCTCAATCTCAATATTGAAATACTGTTGAGCTTCACCGCAAGTCAGCCATGTTTCACGGTCTATCATGGATTTTATCTTTTCGGGAGTCGTGCCATTAACAGCGTGTGCCGTGTAGATATCAATAATGGACTTTTCGCAAGTGTTCAGGGCTTCAATGCACTTCTTCATGTCATCGGCATTTCCCATACATAACGCCCAAGGCTTATGCAGCATGATTTGTGCAGACGATTTTGCAACAACCTTATCACACGAAAAAGGAATTATCCCTGCAATACTTGCCGCTATGCCGTCAATGTGTGCAACGGTTTCGCCCTCGTATCTCGACAGGATATTATATATTGCCATTCCGCCGAATACATCTCCGCCGCCGCTGTTGATATACACATCAACTTTTTTCTTGCCGTCAAGGGAGTGCAGGAAATCGGCTACATCTTGAGGGGCTTTATCCTCGAGATAAGTTTCCCATTGAGAACCGCATATATCGCCGTAAAAATATAACTCTGCACTGTCTGTATCGGCTTCATCAACAATACGCATATAACCGCATTGCTTTTTATTTCTGTCCGTGAATTTGTATTCATTCATCTTGTTTCACCTCCACCATTTTATATTGCTTGCCTAAATCGTCAATCCATATCGCCGCCCCGTTCTGCATTAACAGACGGTCAGTGCCTTTGATGAATTTCAGATTTTCCCTTCGTCTTGCCTCGGCTATCTGCATGATACCGCCGCCCACTGCCGTTGTATATGCCTGCATACGACTTAACAAGTCAGTCCTTAACATCACATCGGCATTGCCCTCTATGAACATACCGTCATTTCTTTCCTCTGTCGTGAGAAGTTTATAAGACATTTCCTGTTCATAGCAGGTCAGAACATTCTGAACTGTATCGGAATAAAAAGCCTTGTTCTGTTCCGTGATATTGGAATACGTTGATTTCTCCATGTCATTCAACTGAAAACTCTTTACTCCAAAGGCATTGGCAATATGTCTTGTCGTCAAGCCGTTCAATTCAAAGAACTGATTGGAAACAAGATTTGTCTGCAAGGTCTTGATGTCAAAATCACTTGGAATGGGAATCACTTTTCCTGCATTCTGCACACCGCCCATGCTTTCAAATTTCTTTTGAATTTTGGACTTCTTATCGGAATTCAAGTCGCCCGTATAGGTGACAATGATAGGATCCTGCAAACCCTTTTTATATCTCTCTTTAACGACATTTTGTGCATACTTTTCCTGCGAAATGACATCAAGCAGATAGTATTTCATGGGAGTGCCGACAATGCCTGTTTTGGCAAAACTCTTGAAATGAAGTATCTTATCGGCAGGATAATAAATTTTTCCTTTTTTGGTGTCGGTGTACTCGTAATAGACGGCATTTTCCTTTCCGAAAAGGCTGTCATCATCTATTACAATGCGTACTCTTGACGACTGCAATAAATACAATGCCTTGATTTTTCCCTTTTCAAAGTCATATACCCAAAAGGCATTGCCGTATTCAAGACGCTGAAATTCCGTTGCCCAGAAAAAGTCATGTGCAGACATAAAGGGATTTGGTCTGAATTTAATCAAGTTCCGCAAATAGTGACTTTGCAGAGGTTCAGCCCCGTCACCGTCCAAACGGTAGATTTTAAACGGAATTTTGGCAAGGGCATTACAGCGGATAAGCATACAGGCAAAATACGTTGCCGCTGTCAGATTATCCGCACCGACAGCCGACAGTATATTGGAATTGTCGAAAAGACTATTCAACTCCGACAGTGTTCTTGATGTAGTTTCATCTCGTATATTCGGAAGTTTCAGGGATTTATTTTTCTTACTCATAATTTCTCCTTTCGGGCATTAAAAAAGCAATCAGCAATCATTGCTCATTGCTAATTGCTAATTTTCTTCAAGCCAATCGTCAGAATAATTTGTTGTATCAAATTCATGATACATGGCTAACTTGAATGCACACAAAGTGGCATCAACGGGATCGATACGCTTTTTATTGGAATCCTTGTCTATCTTGATAAGTCCGCCTGATGTCTTGATAACGGCATTTCCCATAGCGAAATTCAACAGCGGATTATTCATGAAAATAATATTGCCTTGATAGACTTCTTCTCTGAACGTCTTGGTAACTTCATTCAGGGAACGGTGACTTTGATAGACCTCTGCAACGTCATATTCTTCCGACAATTCAAGCATGAGTTTCGTTGAATTGAACGGGTCAAAGCAGAGTTTCTGTATTTTCAAATCGAAAGTTCCGCAAAATCCTTTGACATACTGCATTACTTGATTTTGGTCTATGACCTCGCTGTCGGTGACGGTCAGAAAGCCGTTTCTTTCCCATGCGTCATAGGGGACTTTATCCGTGATAATTCTCTCCTGTAACCGCTGTCTGTTTGGAATGAAAGAATGTGTGAAAAGAATATATTTGACTGTTTCATTGTTTTGGAACGGAATAATGAAAGAAACGGAAGTCAAGTCTATCTTTGCAGACATATCAAAACCGACATAAACAGGCATACCCGTTATGTCAATCGGCAAGTCTTTCACTTTGCACTTGTTCCATTTTGACATATCCATATAGCCGTTGTCTTTTGCCTGTACCCAGACATTCAGGCATTTTGTCATGAACATCGTCATTTCAGACGGTACAGCCTTTGCAATCACATAATCATCATGTATCTTTTTTCTGCCGTCAGGATAACTCGCCCTTATCGGATTGGACATTTCAACCAACCTGTCATACGTTTCATCGGTGAGCTGAATACTTGGTTCAGCCTCGAATATGTCAACAAAGTATTCATCATTGACAATATCGGGCTTATCGGGATTGAGAATATCCGAACAGTATGTATATGTATCCGTATAGCAGGGTACATTCAGGTCAATGCCTGCCGTTGTAATTATCATTAACAATGGTTCTTTTGTCTGAGAGCCTAAACCGAGTGCATAAAACTCTGATGTCGGGTGCAGATGGTATTCATCAAGTATGAGTACGGCAGGGTTGGAACCGTCACCATTTTTTCTGTCGTCCTTGCTTAAAGGCTTTAAATAAGAGCCTGTTTTCCTGTGCGTGATAATCGTTTTGCAACAGTTGAATTTCAATGCAAGCGGTGAACCTCTGAGCATATTTCCTGCTTCTTCAAAGACCTTTTTGGATTGTTCACTCTTTGTTCCTGCACAATAACATTCATTGATTTCTCCGTTTTTAACGGAACTGTATGCCATTTCATACAGGGCAACGCCTGCCTGTTCCTGAGATTTCGCATTTTTACGGGCTTTCTGCATATAGGCTTTATTGAATCGCCTGTATTTCGTGCCACGTTTCCGCCAGCCGTATATCTGACACAAATCAAATTTCTGCACCGTTGTCAGAATAATCGGCTGACCTGCCAGCACTCCTTTTGAGTGTTTCAGATAGCTGAACCATTTGACAATCTTTTGTGCTTCACTCTCATTCCAGATAAACGGACAATCTTTTTGTTTAGCTCTCTCCAAATCGTCAAGGAATCGCTGACAAGCCCATTTATGCTTTGTACAGCTTGTTATCTTTCCATTGATACAGCCCTTTGCGTATGCGATAAGCTCTTGTTTTATCGTCATATACTGCCGAACTCACTGTCAATATTTTCGGATATGTCATCGAGCTTTACAGCGGCAAATTTCAAACGGCTGTCAATGGAAAGTCCGCATAATCGGGCAAAATCCCTCATTTCCTTTGCATATCGTGTCTGAATGGCGATAAGCGGATTTTCGGAAAGTCCCTTTTCGGTTGAAATGACAAGTTCCGTAAGCTGATTTGTAGCTTTCAGATAATTGGAATAAGCATTGCAGTAACAGGCTAAATTATTAGCGTCCA
>CADCCP010000070.1 GCA_902800005.1 uncultured Ruminococcus sp.
AATTGTCAAAGGAAAAATAATAAATAGTCTTAAAGATATTAATAAGATACCGAAGATATATTTCTATGAATATATGAACAACAAAAGTATAATTGCAGAAACAGTTCTCCATATATTTTTGTCATGACCTTGTAAAATTCTCTTGTAACTTGTGTTGAATGCAATGAATACACCTATGAAATAAAGGAGAATGTCGAGAGGTGCAAAATTTTTTCCTATGACGGCAGTGTAAATGAAATAGGCTGTCGGGATAAAGATAAGCCCTATAATAACCCCCGTTACTCGTGAAAACAGAAATCCGGTGATTTTTCCACCGTAGACGGCAAGTTCAATGAGAGTATAGAGCATGAACGGAAAAAAGAGTAATTTAAGATGTTCCCAAACGCTTTCATTTACAGGCATGAATAAGCCGACAAATTGATTATTGCCCGACAGACTGTAGAGAAAATGCCCGACAATTCCCATAAGGCTTACTGTAAAGAATCCTATTAAACTGCTCCAGAATGATTTTTCGACTTTCACGGACACATCACCCCGAAAGAATATATGTTTTCAGAAATATATATGTATCTTTCGGGGAAACAGAACGAAAATATCAGTATTTTATTTTTACTCTTTCCTGTATATAGTCTTGTATTGCTTTTTCATCGGTAATTCCGACTTTTTCACGGGCAAATTTCACTGCATCGCTTTCCTGTATCATTTGCGGCATCATGGCAAGAAATTCATCTACTTCTTCTTCTGTGTTATAAATACCGAAACTTATGCGTATCATGCCGGCAGTATTCATGTCGGTACAGTTGGCGAAACTGTCTATTTCCTCTTGGGTGAGGTTCATCATACGCCATACATACGGATGTGCACAAAATGCACCACGTCTTGTGGCAACTCCGCCAAGTTCGGAAAGATTGGTAGCAAGAATATATGAATTAGTATGGTCGAAATTGAATGTTACAACGCCCACTCTGTCATCAATATTTTCGGTATCGCCGTAAATCACTATGTCATCAAGTTGCTTCAGACCGTCAATGAGTTTACGGTTAAGTCTTTTTTCATGTTCTTCGATAGCGTCAAAGCCGATTTCTTGCAATATGTCAATAGCTTTTCCAAGACCGACTACTCCGGGATAATTCGGTGAACCGGCTTCATATCTTGACGGAGCATCTTTATAATATTGTTCATCATCTTTAACGAGGGTAACAATGCCACCGCCGTAAAATTCAGGCATATGTTCGTTAAGTACGTCTTTCAGACCGATAACCGCACCGCCGCCATAAGGTGAATACATTTTATGTGCAGAGAATACAAGGAAGTCGATATTTTCTTCGGGAGTATCGCCGATCATGGAGAATTTTCTGTGAGCGACGATCTGAGCACCGTCAACAATGATTTTTGCACCGTATTGATGGGCGAGTTTTGCGACACGGTGAACATCTGTTACATATCCTGTCACATTTGAGGCTGCCGTGATAGCAACATACTTTACATCATTTTCTTTGAGCATTTTTTCGATATCGTCATAAATGACACGTCCGTTTTCATCTACTTCCGCATAGATAGTTTTACAGCGTTCACGCCATGAAAGGTCATTTGCATGGTGTTCTATACGAGTGGACAGTACAATATCATCTTCACTTTCAACGAGTGCGGAAGCAAGTTTATTCAAGCCGTCAGTGGTATTGTTCACATAAAAGCAAGTGTAATTGTCGTCTGCACCGACAAAGTTCAACACTTTATCTCTCACACTGTTATATAATTCTGTCGAATGGTTTGATTTCTGTGAAAATCCACGCCCGATAGAACCGTACATTTCAAACTCCTTGTCAACTGCCTGTTGCACCGGTTTCAATACGGGAGTAGTGGCGGCATTGTCAAAGTTAATGAGAGGTCTTGTTGTACCGTCACTGAGTTCAACCGGTTCATTTACACCTACAACATAATTTCTGATATTGTCGATAGTGTATTTTTCAGGCTCTGTTTCAGGCTGGGAAATTTCCGTTTCCGAAACTTCCGATATTTCATTTTTAGACGGTTCTGTTGATTTTTCATCGGGTTTTGACTTGTCATTTTTAGAAGTATCGGTTTGAGCATTTGACTGTGAAGCAGTGTTGCTTGTATCTGTAACAGTTTGTTCGGCGGGCTGTGAACAGCCTGCGGCAATACTTAAACACATTGTTGCCAAAAGTGCTATCGTAATATATTTCTTTTTCATAAAAAAGACTCCTTATATGTATATAATACTATGTTGAAATGATAACACATAACTTTTAATTTTTCAATTTGTTTTTTCGACAAAAAAACTATTGACTTTTTTGTTATGAGGTGGTATATTATATTCAACGATTAAATAAGTGTTTAATAGAAAGGAGGGCTGAACATGAAAAAGACATATAAAATTGAAGTAGATTGTGCCAACTGTGCGAATAAAATGGAGAATGTCGCCAAAAAAACAGAGGGTGTTAAAAATGCAGTCGTGAATTTCATGACACTTAAAATGACGGTTGAATTTGAGGACGGTTATGACGTGAAGGAAGTCATGCAGAACGTATTGAAGAACTGCAAGAAAGTTGAAGATGACTGTGAGATATATTTGAAGTGACGGCAAAGGCACAATTTTGGGAGGGGGATTTCCCATGACGAAAAAGCAAAAGAAAAATTTGATAAGAATAATAATTTCGGCAGTTTTGATGATATTGCTGATATTCATTCCTGTTGAAAACAAGTGGCTGAAATTGGCTCTTTATATGATACCGTATCTTTTAGTCGGCTATGACATATTGATAAAGGCATTCAAGGGCGTGAAAAATTTACAGCCGTTTGATGAATGTTTTTTAATGGCAGTTGCAACCATAGGTGCAATAGCTGTCGGAATATGGGGTGACGGTGATTTCGTTGAAGCCGTTGCAGTTATGCTTTTCTATCAGATAGGCGAGTGGTTTCAGAGTTACGCTGTCGGAAAAAGCCGCAAGAATATTTCCGCTTTAATGGATATTCGTCCCGATTATGCCAATATTGAAAATGATGACGGTGAATTGGAACAAGTCGATCCCGATGATGTTGAAGTCGGTGCAACGATAGTTGTACAGGCAGGCGAAAAAATACCCATTGACGGTACAGTTATCGAGGGAGAATCTTCTCTGAATACAAGTGCATTGACGGGTGAAAGTATGCCGAGAAATGTCGTGACAGGTGATGAAGTCATAAGCGGCTGTATAAATTTAAACGGTCTTTTGAAGATAAGAACTACAAAAGAATTCGGAGAATCCACCGTTTCAAAGATACTCGATTTAGTCGAAAATGCAAGTTCAAAGAAATCAAAGTCGGAGAATTTTATTTCAAAGTTTGCAAGAATTTATACACCGGCTGTCGTATTCGGTGCATTGGCATTAGCTGTAATTCCGTCAATTTTTACGGGCGATTGGTCAACTTGGATTTACAGGGCTTTGACATTCCTTGTAATAAGCTGTCCTTGTGCATTGGTCATAAGTATTCCTTTAAGTTTCTTTGCAGGAATAGGCGGTGCAAGCAAACAGGGCGTACTTGTCAAAGGCTCGAATTATCTTGAAATTCTCTCAAAGACAAAAACTGTCGTTTTTGACAAGACGGGAACTCTTACAAAAGGGGTTTTTGAAGTAACGGCAATTCACCCCGAAATCGTTGATGAAAATACCCTTTTGCATTTGGCGGCTCATGTCGAGAGATATTCAAATCACCCGATAGCAAATTCTCTTAAAGCGGCATATCAGAATGAAAATGACGGCTGTAATGTTATGAGAGCTGAGGATATAGCAGGTCATGGAGTTAAGGCACTTGTCAACGGCAATATAATATGTGTCGGAAATGAAAAAATGATGAAAGCCGTTGGTGCGGAAATCCAGAAATGCCCCCATGAACACAGCGGAACTGTCATACACGTTTCACGCAACGGAAAATATATCGGTCATATCGTCATATCGGACGTTATAAAGCCGACTGCAAAACAGGCTTTGAAAGAACTTAAAAAATCAGGTATCAAGAAAACAGTCATGCTGACGGGTGACAGTAAAAAAGTTGCTAATAAAGTTGCAGAAGAATTGAGTATAGATGAAGTGCATAGTGAGCTTTTGCCGGAAGATAAAGTGAATGAAGTGGAAAAGCTGCTTTCCGAAAAGTCAGGTATCACTGCATTTGTCGGTGACGGTATAAATGATGCTCCCGTTTTATCAAGGGCTGATATTGGTATAGCTATGGGGGCTATGGGTTCTGATGCGGCTATTGAAGCGGCTGATATAGTCTTGATGGACGACGATCCCGTGAAAATTGCAAAGGCTATAAAAATATCAAGAAAATGTCTGCGAATCGTCAATGAAAATATATGGTTCTCGATAGGAGTAAAGATATTGTGTTTGATACTCGGTGCATTGGGTATCGCTAATATGTGGGTGGCTATATTTGCAGACGTGGGAGTTATGGTAATAGCCGTTTTAAATGCAATAAGAGCGTTATTTGTCAAAAATTTGTAAAAAGCTATTGACATCTGCATTTGATAGTATTATAATGATAATATCAAATAACAGAGGGGAATAGTTATGGTTGATTTATTTTCATTTCTTGCGAAACTTACGGAAAGTAAAAAATCAGATGACGGCAAGTCAACTGCAAAAGCGTCAAAACCGAAATTAGAAGTAGAAGATAAAGAATTAAAAAGCTGTTCGGGGAATATTGTTGATTTGGTAATTCCTGACGGGATAACGGGTATTTGGGCGGGGGCATTGGAGAGTGATGTTCAAAAAACACTGAAAACTGTTGTCATTCCCGAAGGTATCGAATATATAAGGTCGAATACATTTCAGGATTGCAGAAATCTTGTATCGGTGAAACTGCCCGAAAGTGTGCGTTACATTCAATCGAAAGCATTTGCCAACTGCGTGAATTTGAGAAAGATAAATTTTCCAAAAAATATCAGGGGTATTGATGAGGATGCCTTTTTGAACTGTCCGCATATCAAAGTTCCTGAAATGGAAGAAGAAATTGATGAAGATGAATATTATCGCAGACGTATGGATGAGATAGTGGGCGGTGTGCCTGATGATAGTATAAAAAATCCTCAGACACCACGACCGACAAAACATAATTTCATTCACGGAAATACTCTGATAGGCATGAGAACAGACGATTTCACTGTTCCTGCGTATGAGGCAATAAATGCGAGTTCTTTCAGAATGTCAAAAATTGAATCCTTGCATATATCCGAGGGTGTGACGGTGATAGGAAAATATGCTTTTGAATGTTGCCCAAAATTAAAGGAAGTGTATTTGCCAAAAAGCCTTGTAAGGATAGATTCAAGGGCATTTGCGGAATGTACGCAGCTTGAAAATATAAATTTCTCTGCAAATCTTGAATGGATAGCGAAAGATGCTTTTGACGGCTGTGAAAAATTAAAGTTGTCGGAGTCGGCAAAAAGGCTAATGCAAAGTCAAGATGAGATGACGGAACTTTTGGCGATACTTCACAGCAGCGGTATACATCAAAGTTATATGAAAAATGCAAATATGATAAGTTTGAATAATGATGGAATGTACATGGATATTTCACGCAAAGGAGATGGAACTTATAATGTATCTATTCCTGTTGATAAGTGGAATTACAAAGGCATTGACTGCAAGACCTTTGATGAACTGAAAGTAAAGATACAGAGGTATTTCAAATTATATATTTGAGGAGTGTGAAATGTGAAGCAATATACAGTTACGGGAATGAGTTGTGCGGCTTGTCAGGCGAGAGTTGAAAAGGCTGTATCGGCAGTTGACGGTGTGACGGCTTGTTCTGTAAGTTTGCTGACAAACTCTATGGGAGTTGAGGGAAATGTCAGTGACGGCGATATTATAAAAGCCGTGCAAAATGCAGGTTACGGCATTTCACCGAAAGACAGTGATGTGAAAAAAACATCTTTTTCGGCTAAAATTTCGGCAGAAGAGGACGCTCTCAAAGATCGTGAAACGCCTGTTTTGAAAAAGAGATTATTTGTATCACTGGGATTTCTGATAATCTTGATGTATTTTTCAATGGGTGTGCATATGATGGGCTTACCCGTACCGCCTTTCATGCAGGGAAATCATATTTCAATGGGACTTGTGCAGTTGCTTTTGTCGGGTATTATCATGGTGATAAATCAGAAGTTTTTCATCAGCGGCATTTTCTTACAGCACGGTAATGTTATTTGCAATGACTGCCGACAGGCTTAATGAAAGTATATATATGAATGAATTTTACTTTGAGTCGGCGGCTATGATATTGACTTTGATAACAGTCGGTAAAATGTTGGAAGCCTACTCAAAGGGCAAGACAACTAATGCTTTAAAAAGTTTGATGAAACTTGCACCTAAAACTGCTAATATCATTCGTGACGGTGCGGAAGTGACCGTTTCAATAGATGAAGTCGGAAAAGATGATATATTTGTAGTACGTCCCGGAGAGAGTATTCCCGTTGACGGTGAAATTATCGAGGGGGAAAGTGCCGTTGATGAATCGGCTTTGACGGGAGAGAGTATTCCCGTTGATAAAGCGGTCGGTGACTTTGTATCGTCTGCAACGATAAATCAATCGGGATTTCTGAAATGCCGGGCATTGAGAGTCGGTGAAGATACAACGCTTTCACAGATAATCTCAATGATAAGTGATGCGGCGGCTACAAAAGCCCCTGTTGCAAAAGTGGCTGATAAAATATCGGGGATATTTGTACCGGCTGTTATTGCAATATCGGTTGTTACGATAACTGTATGGTTATTGTTGGGGGCAGGTATCGGAACGGCATTGGCAAGGGGAATTTGTGTATTAGTGGTATCATGCCCGTGTGCATTGGGATTGGCAACACCTGTTGCGATAATGGTCGGAAACGGTGTCGGTGCAAAAAACGGTATTCTTTTCAAGACGGCGGAATCTTTACAGGAAACAGGCAAATTACAGATAATAGCCCTTGATAAAACAGGTACTGTCACAAACGGCAAGCCGTCTGTAACTGATGTCATTGAATTTGATGATAAACTGCTGTATTATGCAAAGTCGCTTGAAAGTAAAAGTGAACACCCTTTGGCAAAGGCTGTATGTGAATATGAAAGTGATGTGAAAGTCGGTGAAGTGACGGATTTCAAGGCACTTGTCGGAAACGGTCTGACGGGTAAAATAGACGGCTTTGAAATTTTCGGCGGAAGTGCGGATTTCATTTCGGGAAAGTTTGAGGTTTCGAGTGATATTCTTGAAAAGGTGAATGAATTGTCCGAACAGGGCAAAACTCCTATGTTATTCACAAAAGACGGTGAATTGCTTGGAATTATAGCGGTTGCGGACACGATAAAAGAGGATTCCGCAAAAGCTGTGAAAGAATTGCGTGACATGGGTATATATACGGTCATGCTGACGGGGGATAATGAGAGAACAGCAAGAGCCGTTGCAAAACAGGCGGGCATTGATGAAGTTATATCAAATGTCAAGCCCGACGGCAAACAGGAAGTTATCAGAAGATTGTCCAAAAAGGGAAAAGTCGGCATGGTCGGTGACGGAATAAATGATGCACCGGCATTGACGAGAGCAGATGTTGGAATTGCCATAGGTGCCGGTACTGATATAGCGATAGATTCGGCAGATGTTGTATTGATGAAAAGCAGATTAACGGACGTTTCGGCGGCGGTGAGGCTGTCAAGGCAGACTTATAAAAATATTCTGGAAAATCTCTTTTGGGCTTTGATATATAATACCCTTTTGATACCGCTGGCAGCAGGAGTTTATTCATATTGGGGAATAGGCATGACACCTATGTTTGGGGCGGCAGCAATGAGTTTATCAAGTGTATTTGTAGTGACAAATGCTTTAAGGCTGAATTTGTTTAAGCTGTTTGATGCGAAGCATGACGGCAAGATAAAAAATGTTGTAACTGATGTTTCCGACAGCGGAGATGTTGTAAAGAAAGTGTATGAAGTCAAAGGTATGATGTGTTCGCACTGTGAATCGACAGTTCAAAAGGCACTGGAAGAAATTGATGGAATAGTGAGTGTAAAGGCGAATCATACTGAGGGAAAGGTTTATGCAAAGATGTCTGAGGAAATTCCCGAAAGTGTCATTAAAAAGGTCATCAAGGAAAAGGGCTATAAATTCATAAAAACAGTCGTTTGAAAAAACGGCTGTTTTTGATTGCACATTGCACATTGCACATTGCACATTGCACATTGCACATTGCACATTGCACATTGCACATTGCACATTGCACATTGCACATTGCACATTGAAAATTACCTGTTGAGGATAAATTTTAGGTTGACAAGTACAAGGATTTCATTTATGATATATGGTAAAGGAGTTGAAAAACAATGGATGAAAAAAATCAGAATATGATGATATATCATGCCGATGATGTGGCAAAAGAGCTTGTAAAGTTTTCCGAGAGGATCAATTTCAATGAAGAGATGTTTTTGAATATTATACAGGAGAGTATAGCACCTGCAGAGGAGTTTTTTGCGGAATATGCGTGTGCGATAATGGAGGTGGAAACAAAGTTCAAAGTTCTGAACGAGATGTTTTCGCTGAAGTATGACGGTAATCCGATAGAAAATATAACATCTCGTGTAAAGGGCTATGACAGTATTATCCGAAAGGTCATTAAGAAGAATATACCGAGAGACCTTGCCTCTATCGAGGAAAATATACATGATATTGCAGGGGTAAGGGTAGTATGCTCGTTTGTAGATGATATTTACAGGCTGGCAAATTGTCTTTTGCAGCAGGACGACATAACGCTTATCAGCAAGAAAGATTATATTAAAAATCCCAAACCGAGCGGTTACAGAAGTCTGCACTTGATCATATCCGTGCCGATATATTTGGAGAATGAAAAGAAAGATGTCAAAGTTGAGGTGCAGTTAAGGACTATTGCAATGGATTTTTGGGCAAGTCTGGAGCATAAATTG
The DNA here is from genome assembly GCA_902800005.1 of uncultured Ruminococcus sp. Classification (GTDB taxonomy): domain Bacteria; phylum Bacillota; class Clostridia; order Oscillospirales; family Acutalibacteraceae; genus UBA1213. The sequence goes on from CADCCP010000070.1 coordinate 8,940, forward strand.
AAGTATAAGAAAAACTTGCCCGAAGAAAAGAAAGATATGCTTTCACAGGAATTGATCGATTGTGCCAATGCCAGTGCGGAACTTGACAAGCGTATGCAGAATGTCAGGAATATTATTCTGAAAGGCGAATAAAAATGAATGAGTACATCAATATGGAAAGTCCTGATTACGGGCTTGATCCGAAAGCAGAATCTAAAAAACAAAGGCATATTATAATAATATTTGCAATATTATTGATATGTGTGATATTGGGGATATTTATATTTTACTTGCTGAACATCGGTGAAGTGAGTGCTGCAAAAGGCTATGTAAAAGAAAATTACGGAGAGCAGTATATATATGTATCGTCCAAGGCGGTCTATTCGATGGGAAATTGTGTATTGTCACCAAAAGAGAGCGTTATAGTGACATTTCAGGGGAATGACCTTTCGGTAATAAATGTAATAGTGAAGAACGGTACGGTCACAGCAGGGTAATTATTGGGTAAGTAAGGTGTAAAACATTTAACCGCTGTGAGTGTATCAAGACAAGTTGGTGATTTTTTTTGAGCGGTGACAGAAACAGTATCATTGTAAGGACTTCTGTAATAGGGATAGCAGTGAATATACTGTTGGTGATATTCAAGACAGTTGTAGGATTGCTTGCAAACTCTATTGCGGTCGTTCTTGATGCACTGAATAATTTAAGTGACGTTGTATCATCTGTTGTGACGATCTTGGGAACAAAGTTGGCAGGACGTAAACCTGACAGGGAACACCCCTACGGTCATGGCAGATATGAATATTTAAGTGCGATGGCAGTATCGGCACTGATACTCTATGCAGGTATAACGGCATTAGTGGAGTCAATAAAAAAGATAATATCTCCCGAAATACCTGATTATTCGGTCGTATCGCTTGTGATAATCGGCAGTGCGGTAGTTGTCAAATTCTTTTTGGGCAGGTATGTCAAAAGTGTGGGGGAGAAGATAAACTCCCATTCACTGACATCATCGGGGGCTGATGCACTGTTTGATGCTGTCATATCGCTGTCGGTGTTTATCTCGGCACTGATATATATATTTACAGGAGTATGTCTGGAAGCATATGTCGGTGTTCTGATCTCTGCATTTATAATCAAGTCCGGTATCGGAATGCTCAAACAGACGATAGATGATATTCTCGGAAAGAGAATAGACAGCGAAACGTCAAAGGCGGTCAAGCAGACTATATGTTCAGCAGATGGTGTATACGGTGCATATGATCTGTTTATAGACAATTACGGACCTGATTTTTATATTGCATCGGTTCATATAGAAGTTGATGACACTATGACGGCAGACCAAATCGACAGGCTTACAAGAAAGATAAGTGAAGAAGTCTATCAGAAGCATAAGATAATAATGACGGGTATAAGTATATATTCCCGTAATACAACGAATGATAAAATCGCCGAAATGCGTTCCGATATAACAAGAATGGCAGTTTCAAGCGACAAGATCATTCAGATACACGGCTTTTATGTAGATGAAGCCGAAAAGACAATAAGATTCGATGTAGTGGTGGACTACGGATTTGAGGAAAAATTTTTTGAGTACCTCTGCAAAGAGGTTCGAGAAAAATATCCCGATTACAAGGTTTTTATTTCAAAGGACTATGACATAAGTGAATGAATGGTCATATATCTCCCGACAGGATCGTGTATCAGATATTGTCGGGGGATTTTTTTCTTTTGCATACTTATTTCAACAAAAATTTTTTTGGTCGTATGGTAATATGCATTTAAAAGCAAATTCTGATAAGGAGAGAGTTTTTGATGAGAATAAGCGAAAGCGGTGACTGTATTACGGCATATCTTAAAGGCGACATCGATCACCATTCCGCAAGGGGTATAAGAGAAGATATAGATGCCCTTGTGCAGATGAAACAGCCTGCTTTACTGAAGCTGGACTTTTCGGGAGTGAGCTTCATGGACAGTTCGGGAATAGGTCTTATCATGGGCAGATACAGACTTATGAGTTTATATGGGGGAACAGTGAAAGTGGTGAATGTACCGGAGGGACTTGCAAAGATGATGAATTTGTCCGGTCTGAGTGCATTGGATATTATAGAAAGGCGTGGAGAGAAAATTGAAAGCACAAAATGAAATGAGTATGAGTTTTGAGAGCAGATCGTCCAATGAGGGATTTGCGAGATGTGCGGTATCGGCATTTATCACACAGCTTGATCCTACTATCAGCGAATTGAACGATATAAAGACGGCAGTATCGGAAGCAGTGACCAACTGTGTTGTTCATGCTTACAGAAATACAATAGGAAAGATATACATAAATGTGAAGATAAAGGAAAATTCGGTCGTAGTTATAAAGGTGAGGGATACAGGCTGCGGCATAGGCGATATAAAGCAGGCTATGCAGCCGCTTTTCACGACTGCACCGTCGGATGAAAGAGCAGGCTTGGGATTTGCAGTCATGCAGAGTTTCATGGATAAGGTGAACGTGCGTTCAAAAGTCGGCAAGGGAACAACTGTTACATTTGAAAAGCGTTTGAGCTGTCGGGTGGGAAATGGCTGAGAGAGATATTGCTATCAAAGAAAATTTAGGTCTTGTACACGCCTGTGCAAAGCGTTTCAAGGGCAGAGGCATAGAGTATGATGACTTATATCAGGCAGGATGCGTGGGGCTTGTAAAAGCCTTTGATAACTTCAACAGTGAGTTGGGATACAAATTTTCAACATATGCCGTACCTGTGATAATAGGTGAGATAAAGAGATTGTTTCGTGACGGCGGAGCGGTGAAGGTATCGAGGGGACTTAAAGAATTATCTCTGAAGGTGACAAGAGAGGCTACTGTCAAAGAGTTGGCAGAGATAATGGATACAGAGCCTGAACAGATCTCTGAAGCACTGACAGTATCAATGCAGCCGTTGTCACTTACGATTTCGGACGATGACGGGGAAAGTCAGGCAGATATACCTGTGCAGTCGCCTGACGAGAACATAACGGAGATAATGTCGCTGAATACAGAAATATCCCGTCTTGATGAACGGGACAGAAACATGATAGAACTGAGGTATTTCAAAGGCATGACACAATCCCAAACGGCGAAACTTCTTGACATGACACAAGTGCAGGTCTCTCGTCGTGAAAAAAAGATACTGCTTTTGCTCCGTGAAAGACTTGCCTGAAATGAGGAATGAGGAGTGAGGAATGATAAATATTTTTCATTCCTCATTCCTCATTTATAATTTATTCAAAGTGGTATACACCGTTGATGAAGCCTTCAACAACGTCATCTGCATTACCTTCAAAACCGCTGTAAAAAGATATGCCCTCGTCATCAAGAGCGGTTTCTGCTTCCTGTGATATTTCTCCGCATAAAAGGGCATCTGCTTTCAGGAGAATGAGCATTTGGGAGAGGTCTTCCGCACCCACTTTGCCCATTGTACTCATTATCTCACTGCAAATGATCTCGCCTTCGTCAATGTCGTACATTTTGAAGAAGAGAGTAACGTCAAAGTCAGGGGCGATCATTTCGCTGTCCATGTCAAAAGATACTGCAAGTTTCATATAAGATCTCCTTTGTTTTTTAGACAAGTATATCATGGCGTGAACGAAAATTCAATCACTTTATTGACATATCGATAATTATGTGATATAATTCACGAGCAATTATTTTTTAGGGAGGTTTTATATATGTTCAAGAATCCGGGTGGAAGCCTTAAAAATTACGGTAAGGTCGTGTTTATTATTTTCGTCATTGCGGCGATAGCAGGCGGTATCGCAGTTTTTGTGGGTGCAGGCAGTTTGGGACGTTACAACGGCGGTGCAGCATTTGGCATGGTAATAGTCGGTATCGTGGTGATAGCGGTCGGTATATTCATGGCATACTTGCTGTCGATATTCGTGATAGCATTCGGTGAGCTTGTCGAAAACAGCACCGTCATAAGAAGAATGATGGAAAACGGTGCAGTCATGCCTGATATGCAGCAGTCGGAATATAAACCATATGTGCCTCAGAAAAATATAAATCTTGAAAAGAATATTGATGCGGTTGCAATATGTCCGTTCTGCGGAAAGGACAACAAGGCAGATGCAAGTTTTTGCCGTCAATGCGGAAAGAAGCTGAATTGACACGAAAACGGGACAAGGTTTTGCACCTTGCCCCGTTTTTTATAAAAAATATTGAGAGGTGCATATAAATGAATGAAAAGGAAATTGCGGAGATAAGAAAGAGATTAAAGCATGATAAGAACAATATAACAAAGCTGTACGGGTGTTATGTCAGTTCAAAAAAAGAGATAAAGAATGAATTTGTACAGACTGTCGGACTGATACCGCTGGAAACGAATGAAATGCTTTTTAATGTCATCAAAAAAACGCTTTCCGGCAGAGTCGGCAGAAATCTCCATGACATTTCTTTCAAGACCGAACAGGTCGGGGCAAGTGATGAACATAAACTGCTGATGATCTTGAGAGATTCAGAATTGCAGAATGAAATGGCTGTGCATGAACTGTATGAAAAGATCGTGAGTTCATATCCGACAGATGATGATTATTTGATATTGCTGGGCTGTGACAGCTATGACCTGTCAAATATATCGAAGAATGATGAAGTTATGGAAGACGACTCAACAGAAGTGTTCAGATATATCATCTGCTGTGTATGTCCGATAAAATTGACAAGAACAGTGTTGGGATTTTCCAATGCGGAGAATAAATTCGGAAATCTCGGTGCGGAAAACAGTGTGTCAGTTCCCGAAATAGGCTTCATGTTCCCTGCGTTTGACGACAGGAGTACAAATATCTATAATGCCCTTTACTACACCAAAAGCACCGATGAAAACTACCAGACGGTCATTGATACTCTTTTTAATACGGATGTACTCATGCCTGCATCAGAGCAGAAAGAAACTTTTCAGAGCCTCATTGCAGAAACGGCAGGGGAGGACTGCAATTATGAATTGATGCAGAATGTCCATGAACATATCACAGAGATGATAGCCGAACATAAAAATACAAAGGCTGATGAAGACCTGTCCGTAGGAAAGGTCGAGATGAAGAAAATTTTGACGGACTGCGGAGTTTCGGAAGAAAATATATCGAAATTCGATGAAAACTTTGATAACAGTTTCGGTGAAAAAACATCTTTCAATCCGCAAAATATCATTGATGAAAAGAATTTTGAGATAAAAACACCCGATGTCACTATAAAAGTAAAGCCCGATAAAAGTTATCTGCTTGAAACGAAAGTTATAGATGGTGTAAAATATGTGATGGTTCGTGCAGAGGAAGGTGTTGAGGTCAACGGCGTGAAGATCAATATTTCAGAAAATTGATATTTATTTTTTACGGATATTTCACAAAAAATAAATCTCTCTCACGGTTTGAAGTGGGAGGGATTTATTTTTTTATAAAAAAAGATTGTATGAATACACGATTTTTAGATATGTTATTTGTGAATTGTATATAATTATATGAAAAAATACCGTCAGAATGACGAGAAAGGTGATCGTATATTTGTACAAAAAGGACTACGTTACATAATTTTGAACAAATTGTTATCGAATTATGAACAAAATGTCATCTTTACAAAAAAAAGTTTCTGTTATAAAATAATATCAGAAGAAAGACGGACTTTATGCACAAATTTATTCTGAAAGGAAGAGTGATAAAAATGAGCGTTTTTTCATCTAAATTTAAGAACATCTCAAAGAAAGCGACTGCATGGTCACTGGCAGCTCTCACAGCAATAGCCGGTGCAAGCACGATGCCGGGTGTACTTACAACTGAGGTGAAAGCAGCAGATATGCTCTCTAATACTGACAGAGGCGTTATCTTTGCAAATTCCCGTACAGATTTCCGTGATGAATCTATTTATTTCTTGATTACAACCAGATTCTATGACGGCGATACCAGCAACAATTTCAGATGCGTTAGTGACGAAGAAGCAAAAAACCCTGCAAATGATCCGTCATGGAGAGGCGATTTCAAGGGATTGATCGACAAGCTCGATTATATAAAGGCTCTCGGCTTTACAGCGATCTGGATAACTCCTGTTGTACAGAATAACTCAAACTATGACTATCACGGTTATCATGCTTCAAACTTCAATGCGGTAGATACTCGCTATGAGTCCAACGGTGTTACTTATCAGACATTGATCGATGCCTGCCATGACAAGGGTATTAAAGTCATTCAGGACGTAGTATTCAACCACACCTGCCGCAACGGTGAAGCAGGTCTTAATCAGTTGGGCGGAGAAGTAATGACAAATCAGCTTTCACTTCCGTGGCCGCAGATGAATGAGGTCATTATGTCCAACGGTGCAAAATATGATCCCAACAATATATATCATCATAATACTTTTGCAGGCAGCGGCGACTATGATAACTACAACGCTCAGATAATGACTATCGCAGACGACTGTTTTGATCTTGAAACAGAAAACCCTGTAGTTGCAAATTATCTTGTTGATGCCTACAAAAAGTATATCGACATGGGCGTTGACGCTTTCCGTGTGGATACGGCAAGACATATCTCAAGAATTACAATGAACGCCGGCATTCTTCCGAAGCTTCAGGCTGAAGCTGAAAAAATTGGAAACGATGATTTCTATATGTTCGGAGAGGTCTGCACAAGAGGTCATGACGTATGGTACAGAGGTGTTCCCGCTATTTCTACTTGTTTCTATACATGGGATGACAGCGAAGCTGAAAAAGCAAAGTGGAGCAATACCGATCTTGCAAACAACGAGGCTCTTGCAGAGGCTTGCTACAATAATAACACGAGTGGTGATAATCAGCCTACTTCTGATAACGCTTTCCTTAAGGGAAATGAGTATCATCAGCCTGATTATTCCAGACGCTCAGACATGGGTGTAATAGATTTCCAGATGCACTGGAGCTTTGAAAATGCCGGCAGTGCATTCGGTACGGCTCTGGGAGAGGACAGATACTTTAACGATTCTACATGGAATGTAGTATATGTAAACTCTCACGACTATTCTCCCGACTTCTGCTCAGATAAGGTATATACAGGTGATACAGATGCATGGGCTGAGAACCTTTCTCTTATGTTTACTTTCCGTGGAATACCCTGCGTATATTACGGTACAGAGATAGAGTTCCAGAAAGGCTGCCCGATCGATAAGGGACCGAAGGCTATGCTTTCTGAAACAGGTCGTGCATATTACGGTGACAATATCGAAGGCGACATATCCACAGTCGACTTTACTGTAATGTCTGCCGAAAGCGGTGCAGTCAAAACTACTCTTGACAAGCCTCTTTCACAGCATATTATGAGATTGAACAGAATTCGTCAGGCTATACCGGCTCTCCGTAAAGGTCAGTATTCAACAGAAGGCTGCTCCGGCAGCGGTATCGCTTTCAAGAGAAGATATACGGATTCCAATACAGACAGCTTTGTGTGTGTTGCTATTTCGGGTGGTGCTACATTCTCAGGTATTCCCAACGGTACATACGTTGACGCTGTAACAGGTAATACACAGACCGTATCAGGCGGTACTCTGACAGCAAATGTTTCCGGCAAGGGCAATATGGCAGTATATGTTCTTAGTACTTCCAAAACTCCCGCTCCCGGCAGAGTTATCCCCGATGGTGCTTATCTCGGAAACACATCTGCTGCTGTTATAATCGGCATTGAAAGCAGTACACCTCCCGTTCCCGTAGAAAGCATTAGTCTTGACAAAGATACTGTATCTGTTCTTCAGGGTGAAACTGTAAGAGTTACAGCTACTATTGCACCGTCAAACGCTACTAACAAGACTGTTAAATGGACTTCAAGCGATGAAAGTATTGCAACCGTTGCCAACGGTACTATAAAAGGTATTGCAGTTGGTACGGCAACCATTACGGCAACTACAAACAACGGTAAAACGGATAATGTTAAAGTAACCGTTAAAAAGAATGATAATATCGTTGTTCCGACAGGTGTTACAATTTCACCGACAAGCCTTGAACTTGCCAAAGGCAAGACAGGCACTTTGACAGCAACTGTTGCACCGTCCAATGCAACCGATAAGAGCGTGACATGGACATCAAGCAATACGAGTGTAGCAACTGTTTCAAACGGTACAGTAACGGCTGTTGCAGCAGGTACGGCTACAATTACGGCAAAGACTTCCAACGGCAAGACCGCTACGGCAACCGTAACAGTAACAGGTACAGGCGGCGGTGACAATCCGACTACTTATATAGACAATGGTGTATACTTCAAAAAGCCTGACGGTTGGTCAACTGTCAATGTATATATCTATGCAGGCAGCAATACAGAGCTTGCAGGCGGATGGCCCGGTTCACCCATGAAGGATGTAGGCAACGGTTTCATGGCTTATGAATTTACTTCGACCGCTTCCGATAT
>CADCCP010000071.1 GCA_902800005.1 uncultured Ruminococcus sp.
ACCAAATGTATTAGGATAATTTCCGAAAGCAAGCACATTGAACAAGGAATGAAACATAAAAGTTGTTTTTATAACTTTTTATAAGTTTTCAGTAACGGAATCTATAATGAACTTTACAGAAAACAACGGGAAACTTATTATTAAAATTGAGGGAAGAATTGACTCAAATAATGCGGCTGATGCCGAAAAGGAAATACTTGGGATTGTAAGTTCTCACGAGAGTATGACAGTCATATTCGATGCCGAAGAGCTTGAATACATTTCAAGTGCGGGACTTCGTGTGCTGCTGAAGGTAATTAAACTTTTTGACGAGCCGCTTGAGGTACAGAATGTTTCAAAAGATGTATATGAAATATTTGACATAACAGGCTTCACGGAGCTGCTTGATGTCAAGAAGGCACTCAGAAAGGTATCAATAAGAAACTGTGAAGCCATCGGCAGAGGCGGTCATGGGAAGGTATATCGTCTTGATGATGAAACGATCATCAAAGTATATCACGATAACAGTCCGCTTTCACTTATCGAAAAAGAACGGGAATATGCAAAAAATGCCTTTGTCAATGGTATCCCATCTGCTATTGCCTATGATGTAGTGCAGACAGAGGAAGGCTATGGTGTTGTATTTGAGATGGCGGGAGCAACGACTGTCAGCAAATATATTATGGAGCATCCGAATAAGCTGCCGGAATATGCGATCAAATTCGGAAGTCTGCTGAAAACACTCAATACGACTGAGGCTGATCCCTCTCTTTACGGCGATATAAAACAGATATATCTTGAAAGAGCAAAGAAAGCGGAAAAGTATTTCACCGATGAGGAAAATGCAAAAATCGTAAAAATGATAAATTCTATCCCTGACGGAAGCGGAATGATTCACGGTGACTATCATACAAATAATGTAATGGTACAGTCTGACGGAGAGTTTGTGCTTATTGATATGGCTGACATCAGCAGGGGAAATGCTCTTTTTGACATAGGCGGAACATTCCTTACTATGTATCTTTCAGGCATGAATAACCCTGATATTACATTACAGACTATAGGTATTGAATATGAAATGTCCAAAAAGGTCTGGGGTATAATGCTTTCGATCTACTACGGAACAACAGACTCTCAGAAGTTGGAGCTTATCAGCAAAAGATGTGGAGCATTTGCTCTGCTGCGTATGGCTACAACTCTCGGTATAGGCACAAAGAGGGCTGAGGAAAGTTCAGCTAAAATTGTTGAAATTCTGCGTCAGCAGCTTTTTCCGAATGCTGACGATCTTTGCAGACTTTTCGCTATGCCTGTCTGAGAGTGTATATTGCTGCAACAGTCAAATAAAAAAAGAACTGCCTGTGTAAAAAAACAGGCAGTCCTTTTTTATTCAGATTTCATCTGTGTCTTTTTTTCTTTTCCAACTGTATATGACAGCAAACAATGACAAACACAATGCAGGAATTGCTGTCAAAATGACAGAGTTGTTATTATCACCTGTTTTTGGAGTGTTATCTGTGTTTGGAACAGACTGAGCGGAAGTATCAAAGGAAACATTGTCTGACGTTGAGTTTGATACATCAGATACATCGTTTTTGGCGGACGATTCAGTTGACGTTTCGGCAGATGATTCATCGGGCATTGAAGTTTGAGAGGATTCCTCCGGCTCGGATTGCTGTGACTGTTCTTCATAGGTCAGTCCGAAACCTCTTGCATACAATGCGGTATCGGTATCGCCGTGACCGGGAAAATGTTTGAGAGTTGAAATAACACCGTTCTCGTTCAGTGCTTCAACAAAAGCTGCACCATGTTTTGCAACGATCCGGGGATCGTCCGAGAAAGAGCGTATACCGATTATGGGATTTGAGGGATTGCTGTTTATATCAACAACAGGTGCTAAATCTGCATTTATACCGATAGATCTCAACTCGCCTGCTATAATAGATGCATCCTCTTTAGTCAACTCAATGTCATTTGCTGCACCGAGTGACATATTACTTGTCATAACACAGCCCTGTCCCAAACGGGTAACATTTCCGCCTTCCTGATCTATGGATATAATAAGCTGCGGACGGCTGCCGCCATCGGCATTTGCCTTTTGCAATGCATCAATAAATCTAACAGCCCCTTCATTTGTCGGCAAATTCTGTCCCATTACGATAACACCGCTGTAACTGTGTTTTTTGAGAGAATTTTCAATATTCTCTGTTATTTCGGTCACATTGGTTCTGTTGCCTTCTTCATCTTCGGTACTGCGGAACACAGGCATTATCATTTGGCTTATTTTATCTTCTGTTGTCATTGAAGATAAATACTGTTCTGCTTCTGTCTGTTCGGCATTTACATCAACATTCATAGGGAACAACAGTATAAGTGCCGAGATCATAAGTGATATAACTTTCTTTTTCATGTCTAAAATTCTTTCTTTGTGATAATATTTTTGATTTGTTTAAAAAACGGCTTGTATCCTGCCTTTATCCGTCCATGATAATTCGATTATAACACATGATTAACGATAAATAACAAAATAATAAGCAGAAGATATTTGTTCATTATAAATAATATATATTTTTTCTCTTTGTGCATAAAGCAGAAAATCATTTCTGCTTGAAGTTCAGGTGTTTTTTCCGTAAATTTTGTGATATAATATACCTGTTAAGAAAAAATAGCAGGAATGATGAAGAACAATTCTTGATCGGAAATATGTTTGATAAATTTCAGGAGGGTGTATTGTGAATCATATAGGCGTTATAATAGCTGTTGTTTTTGCTGTCATTATCGTTACATTCTTTGTAATTGCAATAATACGAAACAACAAAATTCGTAAAAGCGGTATTGAAACGGAAGGTGTTATTTCAAGGATCGAGGAAAAAGAAACGGTGGATTCCGATGGATTCAGTGACACAAACTACACATACTATGTTAATTACAGGACAACGGAAGGAAAAACTGTCGAAGCAAGACTTGGAATAATCATGCAAAGGCGGTATAACATAGGAGAACGGATAAATATTTTGTATCTTCCCGAAAAACCGGATTGTGTTGTCCTTGCAAAATGAACGATGGTGAGTATGTTTACTATTGACAGTAAGGAACAGAGATATTATACTGAGGCAAGGTACAAGGCTTCGGCATTGTCCAAAAATAACAAACGGAGGTAAAACAAAATGAAAAAGAAAATAGCGATACTTTTATTTGCGTCAATGGTGCTGTCATTATCCGCCTGCAATCAAAAGCAGGAGAATAAAACGGAAACATCACAGAGTAACACAAATGTTTCCGAAACAACACAGGACAGGGAAACCGTATATCAAGTGGCACTTTTGCAGTCGCTTACTCAGGGATATTATGACGGTATCATCAAGGTCAGCGAGCTGAAAAAACATGGTGATACCGGTATAGGAACATTTGAGGGTGTCAATGGTGAAATGATCGTCATTGACGGAAAGGTATATCAGGCTTTGGGTGACGGTACAGTAAAGGAAGCTGATGATAACGAAACCGTACCTTTCTCAAATGTCAGTTTCTTTGACAGCGATGTTTCACTTGATCTGCATGACATAAAAGATATGGCTTCATTCAAGGCAGAACTTGACAAGACTGTAAAAGAAAATGGTGAGAATATGTTTTATCTCGTAAAGGTCGGCGGCACATTTGATAAAATGTTTGTCCGCAGCGAGATAAAGCAGGAAAAGCCCTACAAGAGTCTTGACAAAGCACTTGAAACGGATCAGCGTGAGTTTAATTATGAGAATATCACAGGTACGGTAGTTGGTCTTTATTGCCCCGATTATATGAGCGGACTTAATGCTTCGGGCTGGCACTTCCATTTCATTTCCGATGACAGAACAAAGGGCGGTCATATGCTTGACCTTTCGTTTGCAAGTGCAAAGGCAGAGTTTGACATTACACCGAAATTTGATATGGAACTGTCGGATAAATCGGATTTCCAAAGTATGGATCTTGAAAAGAATGTTGACGATGCTATTAAAAAGGTAGAAACAGATACAAAGGCTTCACAGGGAGATAACCTTTCGCTGTGGACTGAATCCGCTCCGCTCAAAACTCAGCTTACGGACTATATGAAAGAAATTACCGATGAAAACTCTGCATCTTTCATTCCCGTTGAAAACCGTATAGCTGTATTTGATATGGACGGTACTCTCTGCTGTGAGACCGATCCGGGCTATTTCGACCACAAACTCCTTTATCATCGTGTAATGGAAGATCCCGATTATAAAGATAAGGCAAGCGATGAGGAGAAGGAAACCGCAAAGATAATTGAGGAATACTTCAAGACAGGCGAGTATCCGAAAGGACTTGATGTAAAGCATGGTACTGCCGTTGCAACTGCATTCAAGGGCATGACTCCCGATGAATTTGATGCCTATGTCAAGGCTTACAGAGATGAGCCGATGAACAGCTATACCAATATGACAAACGGACAGGCGTTTTATAAGCCTATGCTTCAGGTAGTTGATTATCTTATTGCAAATGACTTTAAAGTATATATCGTCAGTGGTACGGACAGACTTATCACAAGAGGTCTTGCAGACGGTATAGTAAATATCCCTGTCCGCCAGATGATAGGTTCGGATGAATCCCTTGTGGCTACCGGTCAGGGCGATACCGACGGACTTAATTACACATTCACTCAGGATGATAAACTCGTTACCGGAGGAGATTTCCTTATCAAGAACCTTAAAACAAATAAAGTTACCGTTATACAGCAGGAGATCGGTGTTCAGCCTGTTCTTTCCTTCGGCAACAGTTCGGGTGATGCTTCTATGGCTAACTTTACCATCACAAACAACAAGTACAAGAGTGCTGCATTTATGCTCTGCTGTGATGATACAGAAAGAGAGAACGGCAATGTTGAAAAGGCTGAAAGTATGCGTAAGAGCTGTGAGGAAAACGGCTGGACAGCAGTTTCTATGAAGAATGACTGGACTACCATCTATGGCGATGGTGTCACCTATAACGGCAATGTCGAAAGTTGACAGGCATGAATGATGTATTGAGTGATTGAAAATTGATATTACAAAAGAGCAGGTTGAGGCTGTTTTCAAGTCATTGGGTGAAGATGTTGCCCTGTCATATGATGATCTTGTTGACAAGAGTCGATCTAAGCCTGAGAATAAAATGTAAAAGTCGTAACTCCATTTAAATGCCGTGAATGGATTGAAACAAAAATAATATCTAAGAAAGGGACTTTGTGTATGTTTTCAAAACGATTTAAAAAAGCTCTGTCCGTCATTGCGGCAAGTGCTGTGATCGCCTCGTGTACGGCAGCAACAATGCCGGTCTCGGCATTTGTGGACTCTCCGGGTATCACTCAGGTTTACAGCATAAAAAACTATGATGCGGAGAGAGAGTTTTCTGTGAAAAGACTGGGCAGCCTGCATTCCTATTCTTTCAATACACTCTATATGGGCTGCGGTTCAAATGACAGGATCCCTACGGGTATATGGGCTTCTGAGGGAATGAAACTGAAAGTTTATGTCAAAGCCCAAAACGGTGATGCCATTCCAAAGATCATGTTTACACAGCACCTTACAGCAGGCAATTCACAAAAAATCATTCAGCTTGAAAACGGAATAAATGAGATCACCGTCCCTGCTGTAACGTCATCGGTAGAATCCGGATACGAACAGGGGGAACTGTATATCTTGTAAACGACTACACCGAAGCTCAGCAAAGCGAAAATGTCCGTGTATATATAGATGGCGGTGACAAAATACCTTATTTTGAAAAAGGCGGCAATGTCAGGGAGTTTGTTTCAAGGCTCGGTGAATATTACACCCGTTATAAAAATAATGAGACCGGATTTCATAATATAACAGAGATATGGGGAGATCATGTTGTTATGACATTTTCTGCCGAAAGGTGTTATGAGGCATTTATTCAGGGCGGTCTTGACCCTCAAAGATCTGCTGAAAACATGGATGAATATTATGAGTCTTTGCTAAGATTCGATGATCTGGAGTATGAGGAATACAGGCATTTATCTACTAACCTGAGAGCAGCAAAAATGGCTCCAGGTGTTGCGGCATACGCTGCAATGGAGGGGATCGTTGCCGTTCCCGATAACGACTATACCGGAAGTGCTTTAAAAGGCAGCGGGTTCGGCTGGGGTTATCCCCATGAATTCGGTCACATTTTTGACAATACCAAAAAAATGCAGCTTGAAGTTACCAATAATATCTATTCTCTTAAACATATCCTCGACAATGAAATGTATTTCGATATAGCAGTAGATAAACCGCTTTCCAATGCGAACCTGCTTTCTTCATCCGAAACCACCAATATATACAGCATCAATCCGACGGGCTATACAGCCGTGTATATGTTCTGGGATCTTGAAGTGTATTGCAACGGAATAAACGGTAAAATTGATGATATGCTGCGTGACGGTTCCTGCGGGGACAGCAAAATAGATTCTTTCCTTTCAAACTGTACTGCCAATGAAAAAGTCGCTGCATATGCTTCCAAAATATCGGGTACAGACCTTACCTATTATTTCAAAAAATACGGATATATCACTTCTCCCTCACAGAACTATACCAATGCATTGAACATCATGGATCTATCAAAGGCACAGCCTAAAATATGGTACTATGATGTTGATGCCTACATCAAGTCAAGGGGAAATAATCTCAACTGCTATACAAAGCCGTCACTTTCTGCCTACGATCCCGCTTCAAAAACAATGTATTTCAGTGTTCCTACATCTGCCGAAGAAAATCATCTCGGCTTCGAGATCATGAAAGACGGAAAGTTTGTGGCTTATGTATGGGACAAGCAATATACCGACAGCGGTCTTTCGGGTACATATACCGTAAATGCCTATGACCGTGCACTGAATGTGTATTCCTCATTCACAGCAGATATATCCGCTTATGAGAAAAATGCTGCCAAAGTCGGTTCAACGGAATACAAGACCATTGAAGAAGCCATAGCCGCCGCCCCAAACAATTCCACTGTATATCTCCTCAGCTCTGCGACAATTAAAAATACCATTACCATCGACGGTAAAAATATTACAATAGTTCCTGCTGATGAGAAAAATCAAACTGTTATTTATAACGGTGTCGGTCAGAAAAATGTATTCCTGCTCCAAAATGGTGCAGTCCTTACCGTAAAGACAAACGGCGGTTTAAATAATACCCTTGTATTCGAAGGTCAGAATAAAACTTCTCTCTCATATTTCAGATTGAATTCAGGCACTCTTAACATAGGTAAGGGCGTTACGGTGAGAAGATGCAGAAGTACATCAGAAGGCAGTGTGGCAGGAGCTTTCGGCGGTTCAACCGTTAATCTTACCGGCTGTATTCTTGAAAGAAACTATACCGAAAACAGAGGTACTGTATTTATTACCAATTCTTCCCTCAATTCCTCCGAAAATACGATAGTCCGTTATAACAAAAGTTACTATTCGGGCGGTTTCATACAAGCTTATGTCGAGAATACGATAAATATAAAAGATACCGCTGTGTACAGGAATTTTGGCGGTACAAAGGACGATTACGGCACTATACGCCTTTGGAACGGCAGTTTTATTTCCATAGGTGACGGTACGGTGATAAAGGACAACCAGACAGACTGGTATAATTTGGGTTCGGGTATTGTTTTAAGTCCCAGCTCAAAAGCCGAATTTTCGGGAAATATTAATATAACCGACAATGTGAGCATATCCTCTCCCGTGAAAATATCTCCTGATATGACAGGCACTTTGCAGATACGTCCTAATTTTGACTATGCAAGATCGGGAAATATAATAGGTTCTCCCACATCAGGCACTTTTTCAAAAGATATTTTGGAAAAAATTTCTTTCGATCACAATATGCTTTACCATGATATGAAAGACGATCAGGTATATATTTCCGATACCCCTGCACTTTACAATGACTCTGCCGTATCGGGACGGTACTTTAATGTGGGCAGTTCCGTATCCGTAAGCCTCAAAGCACACGGCGGAAACGGTCAGTACACTTACATTTGTACGGAAACGGTATATGATAAAGATGATGTAGGAACGGAGTATGAACATGAGATCGACAGCTCTCTTACAAATTACAACTAAAATCCCGACTTGCACATAGCACCTATTTTGTTCTAATCAAACCCAAAAGTGCAGTAAATAAGCATCTTTTAGCAATTTAAAAATGATATTTTGGAA
>CADCCP010000072.1 GCA_902800005.1 uncultured Ruminococcus sp.
AAAACACTTTTTAACGATAAAAAACTTGTAAGCGGTGTAAACTGCGTGGCAAATTCAGCATTCAATGAAATGATGAATACCAAAATCCAATACGGAAAAACTGCCGAAAGAATATTCTATCATCTGATACAATCGTTTCACCCCGATGAAAACATCACACCCGAAAAGGCACATCAGATGGCTGTTCGGTTTGCTTTAGAGCAGTTCAAAGGCTATGAAACGGTTATTTCCACTCATGTTGACCAGGAGCATATACACTCACATTTTGTGATAAACTCAGTGAATTTTGAAACGGGATATAAATACCATGCCGATAAAAACGAGCTTCAGCGACTGCGTAACGAATCCGATAAGCTGTGTCTGGAATACGGATTGTCCGTCATTAAACCCAAAGACAAAAAAATAAAGCCTATGTCTGCAAGGGAATACCGTTCAGCCGATAAAAGACAAAGCTGGAAATTGGCTCTTGCTATGGCGATAGATGATGCTATGTGTTATGCAGTCAGCAGAGAACATTTTATTGAACTGATGGAGAACGAGGGCTATGAAGTCAAATGGACAGACAGCCGAAAAAACATCACTTACACTGCACCAAACGGAATGAAATGCAGGGACAGCCGACTGCATGAAGAAAAATATTTGAAAGAGATGATGGAAAATGAATTCGGAATACGGCAGAAAATCATTGGAAGAACTGAAAGCACAGGCAAGGAAAGGTCTGAAAGATTCAGCCGAAATGCAAACTTGCGTGACAGTAACGGAGAAGAACTGGACAGCATTGATCTCCACACAGACGGCACAGATAGAACTGATGAAAACGCTTTTGAACACAGCAGATACTCTGACAACCAAACAGGAACTGATAGATTATATGAATCAGCAGATGGATTATCTGACAAAGAATTACAGTCAGGCAGAGGAAACTCTGAAAAAATTTCAGAACACGTTGGCAAAACAGTCGGAGATGATACAGACTCAGACGTCGGAATCGGTGAAAGAATTGCAGTTACAGGCTGGGAAAATGAAAGAAGAATTTTCAAGGCAGCTCTCTTTGGAGAAACAGACATTGAGCAAACATTATTTAAAACTGACACTTCTCTCTCTTATGCCGACACTGATATTGGTGATTTGGGAACTGATACGCTGTATCTGGCTGCCGAACTGACAGAGGTAATTGATGAAGAACAGCCCGTTGAGGACCGCACAGCCGTTTCACAGAGAAAGAAAAAATACTCAAAATGTCAGTATGGGCGGAATATAAATTTTAATCGTGAAAGGATTGACGAAAAAATATGATTTGGGTAAATGAAATCTATATTGAAAGAACAACAACAATAGTGTATCGGCTGATATTACGGTCGGGAAAGGCGGTTAGATGGATTATAGTAACTTTACTGTTCCTTCGGGAACGGATTTTGATAAAAGTGTTTACGAACATTTAAAAAGAATCCAAAGCATAAAGCTTGATGAAAAGCATATCACAAGCAGCAAGGAATATTGCATAAACGGAATGGTATATTTTGTAAACTCTGTCTTTAGCAGAGAATCAAAATTTTCGGTCGATGATAAACTGCGATATTTAATGCAGAAAGAAACGGAAAAATTATCATAAAAAAGTCTGGACTTGAACACCGATTGACAGTATACTTTGGTTTGCAGGAAACTGAAACTGCATACTCTCAATCGGTTTGATTCGGAAACGGAGGTAAAAATAAATATATCAAACCAAAATAAAATAACGGCACTGTACTGCCGTCTGTCGCAGGAAGATGAAAACAAGGGCGACAGTGACAGCATCATCAATCAGAAAGCCATTCTGACTAAGTATGCAAAGGACAACGGATTTGAAAATGTACAGACCTTTGTTGATGACGGATATTCGGGTGTTAACTTTAACCGTCCGGCATTTCAGGAACTTTTGGAACTTATGGAGAATGGCAAAGTAGCCGTTCTGATAACAAAAGATTTGTCAAGGCTTGGAAGAAACTATATTGAAGTCGGCAATTATACAGAAATACTGTTTCCGAGATGGAATGTCAGATATATAGCAATCAATGATAATTTCGACAGTCTGTACTCCGACGGAAATGAATTAGCACCATTCAAAAATCTGTTCAACGAATGGTATGCAAGGGACACAAGCAAAAAAATAAGAGCTGTAAAAAAAGCACAAGCAGGGCGTGGAGAACGAATAGGAACAACTACTCCATACGGATATTTGAGAGATAAAGAACACGGCGGAAGATTGATAGTTGATGAAGAAACAGCCCCAAATGTCAAACTTATCTTTCAGCTGTGTGTTTCGGGAATGGGAACTTCCATGATTGCCAATGAACTGAAAAAAAGAAAAATTTTACAGCCATCTGCATACCGTCATAAGAGAGAATGTTCCGTGACAGAAAATATTCTTGATGAAGAATGCAGATGGTGCAGTAAAAGTGTATCCAACATTCTCGAAAATGAACTTTATCTTGGACACACAATTAACTGCAGATACACCAGTGTTTCGTATAAAGACAAACGTAGAATTACCGTTCCTAAAGATAAACAGTACCGTTTTGAAAATACTCATGAGGCTATTATTGATAAAGAAACTTGGGATATTGTTCAAAAAGTCAGGTCAGGCAGAAGACGTATGAATATGATTGGAGATGTCAATAAATACAGTGGACTTCTTTACTGTGCAGACTGCGGTTCTAAGCTTACATTTTATCGAGGAAGAACAATTGAGCCTGAAAAATTCTGCTTTATTTGCAGCCATTATCGTAAAGATACAAGCACATGGCAGTGTACGCCGCATAATATTCGTGAAGTTATACTTGATAGAATTGTTTTGGAAGAAATCAGACGTGTAACTTACTTGGCAAGAACAAAAACAAATGAATTTGCGGAGTATGTCAGTCAAAAAACTTCTTCACAAAGCCACAGAGAAATCAATACAAAATCATCCGAACTGGAAAAGCTGAAAAGGCGTGACAATGAGTTGAACGCAATCTTCAAAAGATTATACGAGGATAATATTCTTGGCAGACTTCCCGATGAACAGTTCAAACTGCTTTCAGACGGATACCTTTCCGAGCAGAAAGAAATCAAGGAAAAAATGCCTGTACTTGAAAGTGAAATTGAAAGGCTGAAAACGGAATCTGCAGGAATTGACAGATTTATAGAAATAGCAAAAAAATATACGGATATACAAGAATTAACTACCGAAATACTTCGTACATTTATCGAAAAAATAGTTATACACGAAAGAGATAAGCGGCATTCTAAATTAGCCAATCAGCAGATAGACATCTATTTCACGCATATAGGAAATATCGTTTAAAGAAGAAAATATGCAGAACAGGAAATAAATCTTGTTCTGCATAGCCGCACATACGTTAAACATCCTTATGGAAAGTACGCAAATATCTGTTCCGTTTTTTTAAATAATTGTCAACCGATTTTTTTAAAATAGGTTGACAATCGCCTTGAGATATGATATAATCCATATAGAAAAAGACCTCCGTTTTTCAGGGAAGGCAGGATGTAAGGGGGTAACCGCTCACCCTTAATGCTGTCAAGGCAGTGTGTGCTTGCACCTTCCTTTCCTGAAAAGCGGAGGGGAATTTTTTGGAAAAAGGGATGGTTTTTTTATGGAAAAGACAAAAAAACATGCAAAACTGACCATTCTTGACCTGACGTATACGGCAATGTTCACATCACTGATCGTGGTATGCTCACAGATATGCGTACCGACACCTGTGCCGTTCACACTTCAGACTTTGGCAGTATTCCTTGCAGGCGGACTTCTTGGCTGGAAGAGAGGTACTCTGAGCGTGGCAATATATATACTCTTAGGTATAGCAGGAGTACCTGTGTTTGCTGAATTTTCGGGAGGACTTAGAGTTCTGCTGGGCATGACGGGCGGATATATCATAGGATTTTTATTCACTGCAGCAGCAGTGGGATTTATGTGTGAGAAACTCGGAAGAAAATTATGGGTACTTGGAGTTTCGATGATGATCGGTCTGGCAGGATGCTATCTGTTCGGAACAGTATGGTTCATGTTAGTGTATACACAGAAAGTTGAACCGATAGGATTCATTTCCGCATTGGGAACGTGTGTTGTACCGTATTTACTGTTCGACATTGCAAAAATTGCAGTAGCAGCATTAGTGGTAAATCGCCTTGATAAGATCATCAAACTTTGAAATTCGTCCTCATCACAGCCTTTGCATACAATTTTTTATCGGAAAAGGCTACACTAAAGAGTTCGTCATGTCAATGACGGAGATCATCAGAGAATTAGAGCAAAATGATCCTGTCGTGGAATTGACTGACAAGTGTGATGTGATATGCCGAAAATGTCCCCACAATATAAATGGTGTATGCCTGAGTGAACAAAAGGTAACGGCAATAGACAGCAAATGTATCCAAAAATACGGTCTTTCATTCGGTGACAAACTGCACTGGAGCAAATTGAAATATCTCGCTTTTGAAAAGATCATCGACTGCCGCAAACTTGAAGAAGTGTGTAAAAACTGCCAATGGCTTGGCATATGCCGCTTAATGAACATAACACTGCATGACCGTCTGTAAAGGCAGCCATGCAGTTTTTATATTTAACAAAAATATTGACAAAAGCTATTGTAATATCACATTAATTTATGTTATAATTACCGTAAATAATCTATCAGGAGGAATGTAAAAATGACAATAACAAATGATATTAAGTATGTCGGCGTGAATGACCATAAAATTGACTTGTTTGAAGGTCAATATGACGTACCCAACGGCATGGCTTACAATTCCTACGTCATTCTCGACAAAAAGATCGCTGTAATGGACACAGTTGACCGCAATTTCAAGCACGAATGGCTCAATAACCTTGAAGATGCCATGAACAGCAGAAAACCCGATTATCTCGTTGTTCAGCACATGGAACCCGATCACAGTGCAAACATCATGAGCTTTATGGAAAACTATCCTGATGCCACCATCGTTTCAAGTGCAAAGGCTTTCACTATGATGGGAAACTTCTTCGGAACTCAGTTTGAGGACAGAAGAATAATCGTCAAAGAGGGCGATACTCTTGAACTCGGTGAGCATACTCTTTCATTCGTTGCCGCTCCTATGGTACACTGGCCCGAAGTCATTATGACCTATGATACAAAGGATAAGGTGCTTTTCTCGGCAGACGGATTCGGAAAATTCGGTGCATTGGATGTTGAAGAAGACTGGGCTTGCGAGGCAAGAAGATACTATATCGGCATAGTCGGAAAATACGGGGCACAGGTACAGGCTGTCCTTAAAAAAGCTGCTAAACTCGACATTCAGACGATATGTCCCCTGCATGGTCCTGTACTTTCGGAAAATCTCGGCTATTACATAAACCTCTATAACACATGGTCAAGCTACGGCGTGGAAAGTGACGGCATTATGATAGCCTATACATCAGTATACGGCAATACAAAAAAAGCTGTTGAACTGCTTGCGGAAAAACTCCGCATGAAAGGATGTCCGAAAGTCGTTGTCAACGACCTTGCAAGAGAAGATATGGCAGAATGTGTTGAGGATGCTTTCAGATACGGCAGGATAGTTTTTGCAACTACTACCTACAATGCAGATATTTTCCCGTTCATGCGTGAATTTATCGAACATCTTACAGAACGCAATTTCCAAAACAGAACCGTTGCTTTTATAGAAAACGGCTCATGGGCTCCGATGGCTGCAAAAACCATGAAAAAAATGCTTGAAGGCTGCAAAAATCTCACTTATACAGATACCACCGTTAAAATAACCTCTGCCCTCAATGCCGAAAGTACTGAACAACTTGAAAAATTAGCTGACGAACTCTGTCAGGACTATCTTGCACAGCATGACGAAACGGCTAACAAAAACGATATGACGGCTCTCTTTAACATCGGTTACGGCTTGTATGTAATCACCTCAAATGACGGCAAAAAAGACAACGGTCTCATTGTCAACACCGTTACACAAGTCACCAACTCCCCCAACAGAATTGCTGTCTGCATAAACAAACAAAACTATTCCCATCACGTTATCAAGCAGACGGGTATCATGAATGTCAACTGCCTGTCGATAGAAGCACCGTTCAGCGTATTTGAGACATTCGGCTTCCAGAGCGGAAGAAATGCAGATAAATTTGCAAACTGTACTCCCCTGCGTTCCGATAACGGTCTCATATTCCTGCCTAAATACATCAACTCATTCATGTCTCTGAAAGTCGAACAGTACATCGACATGGATACTCACGGTATGTTTATTTGCAGCATCACAGAAGCAAGAGTACTTTCCGACAAGGAAACTATGACTTACACATATTATCAGAACAACGTCAAACCCAAGCCCGAAACTGAAGGCAAAAAAGGCTGGGTATGCAAGATATGCGGTTACGTCTATGAAGGCGAGGAACTCCCCGAAGACTTCATATGTCCCCTCTGCAAACACGGTGCAGCCGACTTCGAACCCATAGGATAATTTACATTTGAATTTCATATATCCGATAAAAAACACACGGAACTTGTTGTAAAAAACAGATTCCGTGTGTTTTTATTTCAGAACAGTGTTTCATGACGGTGACATGATAAAAACCTGTACCCGGTATTTAGTGCCGTTCTTTTCACACAACCCTACACCTATATCCGTCATATATGAACTAAGTATATTATCTCTATGCCCTTCGGAATTCATCCATGTATTCATAACAGCCTGCGGAGTAGACTGTCCCCATGCGATATTTTCCGCACCTCCCCAGTTGTCTATATCATATTCATTGAATATGCTGAAACATATCGTACCATCAGGACGTGTATGTGAAAATTTCTCCGTTAACTCCTCAGCCCTCTTTGCAGCCGCTTTTGCAAGAGCAGTATTCTGTTTGAGAGGTGCAAGTCCGGCTTTCTTTCTCTCCTCATTCACAAGCCTGATGACTTCCTGCACATAGTCCTTTACGCTGACGCTGAAAAACTTCTTAGCAATTACTCCGTTTTCGTCTTTTACTTTCACGCATATACTGTAATCAGCAGCTTTGGCAGGTCTGACAACTATATTGTCATTATCTTTGTAGCCTTGTCTTACAGTCCAATTCTTGTCCGTCAGCTTCTTATAAAGCACAGCATAGGTATACTTTCCTACTCCGCCCGTTCCGCCTGCACGCAAAGTCACCGTTTCTCCAAGTCTTACGGCAGTCTTTGAGATAGTGGAATTATTTTGCAATTTCGGATTTACTTTCACCGTAAAAAACTTTTTTGCAACAGTCCCGTTACTGTCCTTTACTTTCGCACATACATCATATTCAGTGTCCTTTGCAGGCTTCACAATAATTTCATCATTAGCTTTATATCCCTGTTTTACAGTCCAGTCTTTATCCGTTTTCTTCCTGTACAGCACTGCATATGTATAACTGCCGGTTCCCCCGTCTGCCTTTGCATTGACCGTCACAGTTTCACCTTTGGAGATAAGCGTTGATGAGATAGTGGAATTGTTTGTCAGTTTCGGGACTGCCGCACGATGTCCACCTCTGCTGCTCTGACCGCAGCGATACCGACACACGCCGTTCCTGCCGTCATCACTGCCGCCATCGCAAAAGCAAGCACTCTTCTTAAAAATTTACCTTTCGTGATATACTGCACCTCCGTAAAATTTCTTTACTTCAATCCTATCATATATCAAAATAAAAGTCCAATGTTTTTCACTGCATTTTCCATGTAAAGTTCTACAAAAATATATTTCAGTTTTTGGCATAAAAAATAGGAGCAAATCAATGCTCCACTTTTTTTAAACAAACAATTCATATTGATATTCAATACTGCTTTCCATTGAATTTTTATTGTGTCTGTCATAACTTTCGGAAGTTTTCTTCATACCTATTTTTTCCATAAGCCTGTAAGATGGGATATTCCGTGAATCGCAATGTGCCACAAAATGCATGATATTCAAATCATCTTTAAGATATGCTATCAATGCCCTGACAGCTTCACAAGCAAAACCGTTTTTCTGATATTTTTTGTTTATTATCCAGCCGAGTTCACCGAAACCGTCATACAAGTCCACATCTACTGCACCTATATGAATATCGTTGTATATAACGGCAAATGTCAGATAATTCGGCTTGTCTTTCTGCCACTCCTTATCGACTTTCACAAGAAAATCCACTGTTTCCTCTGTCGTTTCATTCGGAAGATAAAGCATATACCGTGTATTTTCTTTATCCATCGCATATTCTTTCACCGTATCAAGATATTGTATTCCCAACGGTTTCAAAATCAACCGTTCCGTTTTTATTTCGGTATACTCCATACTCAATTTCCCTTTAAAACACCCTCTCTGTCAAGACAAGATTTTTTTACTGATAATAAATCTCCTTGTTTTGCCATGCAGTGCCGTCATACTCAAAAACGGCTCTCAATTCCATATTGACAAAAGCCCCACAGTAACCCATTGTAACCGTGTTTCCATCAAATTCAAGCCAGCTTAAACATTGTATATAATCTTCAATCACTTTCGGACGGTTGATTGCATGGTAAAAAGAAGGAGCTTTTTCATAATTTTCGATTAAAAATGCGACAATCATTCCATCATAAGAGTGTATGTTTTTCATAAAGCTGTCAACAGCTTTTTTGTTTTTGTCTGTCACACCGTATATTTCGATACCATCAAATAAATATTTCGGCAAAATCACATCTTCGGGCGGAATTAACGATATTGTTTTCTGTGATTTGTCGGCATTGTTCCATGCCTTAACAATAATATCTTTATATCTGTTTTTATCGGTATATAAATTTTCATTCATCATTTTTTCTCCTTACCTATGTATAATAAAAAAATCCCATCTTATTAAAAGACAGGATTTATGTAAAAGGGTTCGCACCCTGAAAACTGAATAAAGAATGATTTGCAAGATTTAGAACCAAGCATAATACTTGGACAAGCCCTCGACCTATTAGTACTGCCAAGCTGAATACCTCACGGTACTTACACACGCAGCCTATCAACCTTGTAGTCTACAAGGGGTCTTAA
>CADCCP010000073.1 GCA_902800005.1 uncultured Ruminococcus sp.
CTTTGCAACTATCTCAGGATCTTGGAGATTAACAGCTGCAACTTTGCTTGTCTCACCGCTGTCTGACGGCTGCTCCGTCGTATTGCTGGGCTGTGATGCCGCTGTATTGCTGGGCTGCGATGTTGTCGTATTGCCGCTGCCGCTGGCACAGCCTGCAAGAGCACCTGCTGCCATCATAGCTGTCATAAGCAGTGCAACAACTTTTTTGGATCTACTAACCATAGTGATAATCCCTCTTTCTTAAAAATTTTTTATATTTTTTTTGCACCTCAATGTGCCAAAAGGTGTCGGAAGTGCCGCATACATACACCTCCACCACCGCTGATAATATGATACCACAGCATTCACATAATTTCAATGACCTGTTGTCATTTTTATTCATATAAACAAATTTGTTGCCTTATTTTTGTTTATTTCAACTGTAAAAAAACACATTTTTGGAATTACTGACAATTTTTAGCTAAAAATATAGTTACTTTTTACACCCGTTACTTGTACATTTTAACTATAATACTTTTTTAACTATTTTGAAGCACAGTTCGGGATATATTGAAATTCGGTATAAATCCACTGAAAATTGCATTTTTGTAAACGTCCGTGATAACTTTTACGTCAAAATAGCCAAATGGAACAGTAAATTTTTTTCGTATTGATTGTATAACATTTCACTGAATATTTTGTGCAAGACAATTAAAAATGAGAGACCGGAAATTTATTTCCGATCTCTCATCAAAAAAGCCGTCCCGATCGGACGGCTTGTATCGTGTTGGCATCTTCCTATTTTTCCGAGCCGTCACCGGCTAAGTATCTTCGGCACCATTGAGCTTAACTTCCGTGTTCGGTATGGGAACGGGTGTACCCTCAACGTCATCAACACCAACTCAAGCCTTTTTTGCAAAAATTATTATACGATTTGTAATTTCATTAAATTATATACATTAAGAATAAAATGTCACCTGACATTTGGCAGATGACATTTTATATTTATTACAGTTTCTTTTTCGGTATCTTTCTCAAAAAGCGATAGCACTTTCTGTATTCTCTGTAGGCATCACGATAATCGGATAAAGTCGGTTCATATTCTCCGAAAGCCGTTTTTTCAAAAAGACAGAAAAGTTTTTCGGGAGCAGTTCCCCTTGTGGAATGCAGGTATTCTCTGAGCATATTCACGGTATAAGAATCAAATTTTTCACCTGTTGAGAAATTTGTCAATTTAATGACGTTGGCATAGAGTTTCAGTACACGTTTTTCAGGTTTTCCGAAAAGCTGGCTTATGCGGAAAAACACTTCTGCGAACCTGTCACGAAGCCACACAAGCATGATAATTACCGCAACCGCTATCACTACTATAAAATGACTTAAGAATTGAAGTATATCTCCCCAGTAATCATGCTGTTCTTCAGGTATTTGCATATAGCCCGATACGGTAGGATCAAACGTCATCCAACCCACAGCAGGTATATACACTTCCACAAATGCGTGTGCATAGCTGTCACGGATAACGAAGCGTCCCATGTCATCTTTCTCAAAAGCCGCATATC
This sequence comes from uncultured Ruminococcus sp., assembly GCA_902800005.1. Lineage (GTDB taxonomy): Bacteria > Bacillota > Clostridia > Oscillospirales > Acutalibacteraceae > UBA1213. The sequence continues at coordinate 1,542 of CADCCP010000073.1, forward strand.
CTTCAACATACCTTGCCGTCAATCCGACACTTCTTGCCATGAGTGTCATAGCCGTAGCATAGCCTGTGCAGATACCCGTCTTTCCCTCAAATATAAAGTACTCTATTGAAGTATCTTCGGGAACGTAGCTTTCATCATAGACATATCCGTTTTCTTCAAAATACTTTTCCAAAGCAACAGCCTTTTCGATATCGGAATGACAATCTTTTGTGATCTGCCATGCAAGGTCATATATTTTTTCGGATATTTCATATTGATCGGAATAAAGCTGATATGCCATGAGATAATCGGAATATATCTTCCTGATTTTTTCATCATACAAATTGCCGTCCTGCTCATAAAACTTAAAAGCATCACTCAGATTGCTGTCTGTATAATAAATTTTTTCCAATCTGCCGTCAAGATATTTTTTGTAGTATTCTGTGACAGTTTTAATGCTTGTTCCGAGAGGACAAGGGATATATTGAGCCGAAAAATTCTCTCCCTCGACAAAAGACACATTCATTTTTATCTCAGGCAAAGAAACATCCTCCCTGCCGTAAGCATAGTAAAAGTCATTTACCAAGTCTTTCATTTCATATTCGGGGTATCTTTCCGTATAGAAATAACGGTTGATATTGTTCATATCCTTTTCCCAGACTTCGCCGTTAAAATTGTCAAAGACCTGCTTTCTGAGATAGTATTCTTTCAGATCACCGCCCGTACTCTCATCTGCCAAAAAATAGAACAGTACCTTGCCCGTATTGTTCCTGTCGCCGTAGAGAGAGGAAGATGTCTGTGAAACGCCGTCAGATGTGCCGTCACCGCCGCCGCCTATCGTGTTGGTGTATGAAAGCAGATCGGAATGTATCTCCAGAAGCGAAGCATATGTCGGTTTGGGCATTAAAATAGTGAGCGTTCCCGTTACCGACACAAATACCGCTATTGCAATGATATATGAACGGTCTGTTTTCAGGACAGTCCTTACCTGAGGACGTGACGGATCGATATGTCTGTTATGGACTATTACCGCAAGGTACATAACAACAATGACCGTCGTCATGAGTTCCGGCATGATGGCGGAGCGTTTGGTATATATTACAAACGGAAACAGTGTGCAGAGCATGACACCCAGACTTCTGTAACGCACCTGAGTAAAATAGTACATCACGGATATGAGGAAAAATCCCCCTGCAATAAACACGAAATTTAGAAAATACGGCTGATCGTAGCTTTGTTCTGTCTCGCCGAAAAACCATTTCATGAACTCTTTGAAACCGCCCGATCTCCACATTCCGACACGCAGTATCCACATACTTGCAGATGATACTATCGAAAATATCACCATGTAGAGCAGTCCTCCGAGACGTTTCAGATTTTTGAGCCTGTCGAACAGACCGAAAAACATCCATGCCGCCAATGCAAATATCACACTGTAAACGGCAGATGTACTTTTATAAAGCACATCCATGACGGCATAGCATACCGCTGTGCCGAGCATGATGGGACATATATAGGCACTGATCTTTCCCGAAAGGGATATTTTATTTTTTTCTTTCATCAATACCCCTCCTATATTCTTTTCAGTTCAAAGCCTTCCGATACCGTCCAAAGCTCCGATGTGATATGAGGCAAGCCCGAATCCGATGAGCATATCAAAAGTATGTCGGGTATCTCCGAAACGATATTCACTGCTGACTGTGCTGTTTCGGCAGTTGCAGTTGTGAAGCATATAGGAGTTTTTCCCATGCCTGCAATTTCCGGCGGAACGATCTTTTCTGCCTCACATGGCGAAAAATCGGATAATCTCTGCTGTATGGCATAGATGTCCGCCGGCAGTTTTATATCGGTTCTCAGCCACCCGCTTCTGTCAGGCATGAAAAATACAGTTTCCCTGCCTTCCCTGACAAGCATGGTCAATACCGCCAGCATTCCCTCAATTACACGGTCACGCACCGACAAGGTCTTGTCATTTTCCTCTGTTTCGGGAACGTCAAGAAAAAACACCTGTCCCCCGCCTGTCAGCTTTTCATCAAGCCTTACCATGTAGACATCTTTTTTTGACGACATTTTCCAGTTTATCCTCTTTATCGGATCACCCGGATAATATTCTCTGTGGTCATATCCGGGCTGACCTGTGGGAGTCAGGGCAGTTTCATTTGTTTCTTCTTCATTGTCATCTGCCGAAAACAGCACCGCTGTTTTCAAGAAATTAGTCTGTACCGGTACATCGGGTATATTCGGATAAACCGACACCTTGATACTGTCGTTTTCGACATTCTTTTTGAGCCTGAAACGGAATATCCCGAAATAATCGCATACAAATGCTTCTCTGATACTGACATCTGCCCGTCCCGAATATTTTGCATGAACAGGTATCTTCACTGTATTGATCTCACTTCCCGCAAGCACCGCACGGCATATATCCGTTTCTTTGTAAAGCTGTGGGGTACAGTCTATGTGGATCTCGACCATTGGGGCAGGGATAAGTATTTTTTTTGTCATACTGACAGTGCAGATGAGGTCTTCGCCTTTGAAAAGCACCTGCCTGTCAAGATGCATATCGACTTTCAGTGACGGCATGACGGCAAGTGCCGAAATGACCGACAGTATCAGTGCAATTATCAGTGCTGTCATCAAAAGCACTCCAACTGTGCCGTTGAGAAGATACATTACAAAAAATGCCATCATGATACAGCCGATATAAGACAGAAGTGCCTTGACAGTTGTCTTCAAAACGGTGTTTTTTTTCATCACGCCCACCTTTTCACTGTACGGGTACAACGACCGTTTTTACTGCTTCCTGCAAAACATCCTCTGCATTCACAAAAGCAGATTTGCCCTGTATCGACAGCATGAGTCTGTGGGCTATCACCGACGGCATGACATACCTGACATCATCGGGTACAACATAATTTCTTCCCATTATATAGGCATACGCCTTTGATGCTCTCAACAGAGCGATACCTGCACGAGGCGATGCTCCCAAACTGATGAGATCGGAATTTCTCGTTGCATTCAGCAGATCAACGATATATCTTTTCACACTGTCCTTGCAGTGTATATTTTTGACAGCTTCAATATGCCTGCTCACATCTTCAAGACTCATGACAGCATCGAGTTTCTGTGAAAACGTGCCTGTTTCTGAACGGCTTATTATATCGAGTTCCTCTTCGGGTGACGGATAACCCATAGATATTTTCATCAGGAATCTGTCCATCTGTGCTTCGGGCAGGTGATATGTACCGTAAGTTTCAACAGGGTTCTGCGTGGCAAGCACCATGAACGGTGACGGCAATACCATTGTCCTGCCGTCAAGTGAAATTTGGTGTTCCTCCATAACTTCCAGCAGACTTGACTGTGCTTTCGGAGAAGCCCTGTTGATCTCGTCTGCCAGCAGGAAATTACACATAGCCGCTCCTGCCTTGTACTGTAATTCTCCTGTATTTCTGTCTACCATAGAAAATCCCACTATATCCGACGGCATTATATCAGGCGTGAGCTGTATACGGTTAAAATGCCCGTCAACCGAGCTTGCAAGTGCAGAGACAAGTCTTGTCTTGCCGACACCCGGCACATCCTCAATGAGAATATGTCCCTGTGACAGCATGGCTGTTATTACCATGACAACAGAACTTCTTTTTCCGACTATTATTTTTTCAATATTTTCGATAAGCTGTTCGATTTGCGTATTCATAGCGTCCTCCATAAATAAAATTTATATAAATTCTATCATAAAAAACACCTGATTACAAGATATTTGAAAAATCATTTATCTTTTGTATGATATGTGCTATAATAAAAAAAACTCTGACAAAGGAGATTCAAAACATGAGAAACAAATATGTACAGTACATGACACAAGCTGCTGTCATAGCGGCACTTTATTCGGTAATGACTATCCTGCAAAATATACTTTTTCCCGGTTCGGCATCTATGGCAGTGCAGTTCAGGGTATCGGAAGTCATGACAGTGCTTGCCCTGTTCACGCCTTCGGCAATTCCCGGATTGACCATCGGCTGCATTATCGCAAATATAAGTTCGATATCCTCAATAGGTGCATTTGATATTATATTCGGCAGTATCGCAAGCTGTTTTGCGGCAGTTTTTATGTATCTGCTTCGGAACGTGAGATTTTTTAAAATACCGTTTTTATCGCTGCTTATGCCGGCTTTGATGAACGGCATTATTATAGGCTTTGAGATAGACTTTTTCTTTGTCGAGCCTTTATACAGTTTCAACTTAGCGGATTTTCTCATCAACGGCGGCTGTGTGGCACTGGGAGAACTTGCAGTGCTTTTTATACTCTGACTGCCCGTGTTCCTTGCGACAGAAAAAAGAAACTTGTCAAAAAAACTTTCCTGACGGGTTGAATTTTTCGTCAAATCATGTTATAATCACATCAACGGTATTGCAGAATACAATTACTTCGATATTGGGGTTTAGTGGATAATATCCGTGCAGGTTCGAGTCCTGCTGCCGCAAAATTTGCGGTATGGTGGAACAGGCAGACACGCTGAATATTTTGGAGTGTATTCGATTTTATCCGTTTTCATTAAGGTAATGAACAGAAGTGCAGAAAACAGTTACTTCGACTGATAATCGGGAGGTCGCCGGTTCAAGTCCGGCTTCCCTTACGGGAATAGCTCAGTTGGATAGAGTGCCAATAGTCTGTCTTCGGATTTCTCTGTTTGTTATACAAAAAAAGCGTGTATTGCAGGATACAGTTACTTCGATTGGTCTGAACTTTGACGCAAGGCAAGGTTTACGGGTTCGAGTCCCGTGATGCTGTGTTCGATTTTATCACGCTTTATTATTTTATGGCAGCAGTGCAGAAAACGGGTTCATCGTGTTGTCGGTTCGAGTCCGACTTCCTTTGGGAATAGCTCAACAGGTAGAGCAGATACAAGCATTATGCTTACCGTTTTTGAATTTCTCTGCCTTTTTTTGTTTGCAAACGGAGTGAAAAAACATTCCTCATTCCTCATTTCTCATTTCATAAAGGGAGGTTTTTTAATGTCAAAATTCAATCAAACTCAATCTATCAAAACTGTAAACAACTGCGGTCAGACAGCTTACAAAATGTCCGACAAGGAAAAACTTGTTTCACAAGTGCTTACATCTTTCTTCAATGAAAGCAAGTTCTACGGCGACAACTCGGAAGATATGCAAAAAACTATTGTCAGCGTCATTAAAACCGAACCTGAATTTGTTTCAAAGTTGGCGATATTTGCAAGACGTGTTTTTAATATGCGTTCAGTGTCGCACGTTTTGACGGCGTATCTTGCACATGAAAACGAAGGTAAACCTTTTGTGCGTGATACCGTTAAGGGCGTGACTGTTCGTGGAGATGACGTGACGGAGATAATGGCTTTCTACATAGATACTTTCGGCAAAAGACCTATTCCGAACAGTCTTAAAAAAGGCATAAATGATGTTCTTGTAAACTTTGATGAATACACGCTTGCAAAATATAAAGGTGACGGGAAATCCGTGAAAATGCGTGATCTGATATGTATGTGCAGACCGTCACCCAAAGATGATGAACAATCTGCCATGTGGAAAAGGTGTATTGAGGGAAATCTCAAAACGCCTGTGACATGGGAAACCGAACTTTCCAAAAACGGCAATAACAAGGAAACTTGGGAAAAACTCATTGACAGCGGTAAAGTCGGTTATATGGCATATCTGAGGAATTTAAGAAATATCTTGAAAGCCGAGCCGTCAAATTTGCAGATAGTGCTTGATGTGATACAAGATACCGAAAGAGTGAAAAAATCCAAACAACTGCCTTTCAGATATTTGTCGGCATATAAAGCTGTTTCGGATATTGCAGGTTCAAAAGTCTTTGATGTATTGGAAAATGCACTTGAAATATCCGTTGAAAATATGCCGAAATTATCTGGTACAACTGTCATAGCCGTTGATGTATCCGGTTCAATGGGCTGTCGTATCAGTGCAAAGTCCGATATATGCTATTATGAGATAGCTTTGCTTCTGGGACTTGTTTCAAACAAAATTTGCGAAAACAGCCTTTTCTATACATTCAACCATGAGATACATAAATTTGACTTTTCAAGCAGAACTCCCATAATTGAAACAGCTAAAAACATTTCATGCAGCGGCGGTACAAATATGTATCTGCCTTTCAAAGAAATGATCGATAAAAAAATAAAAGCCGACAGGATAATCATTCTGTCAGATAATGAGTGTAACAGTATAAACTGGTATTCCAAAAAAAGCGTTCAGCAGATGGCTGACGAGTACAGACAACAAACAAATCAAAATTTGTGGGTACACGCAATAGACTTGGCAGGTTACGGTACACAGCAGTTTCACGGTGACAGAACAAATATCATAGCAGGCTGGTCAGAAAAAGTGCTTGATTTCATACAGCTTGCCGAGAACGGCACAATGGACTTGATAAAAATGATAGAAGAATGTGATTATGTACAATAAAAAAACGTCTGCATGAGAAAATTCTTGCAGACGAATTTTTTGCATGGAGATAAGGGGAATCGAACCCCTGACCTTTTGAATGCGAACCAAACGCTCTACCATCTGAGCTATACCCCCGTAAATAATGAACAATGAAGGATAGCTCGTAAGCAATATTAAATTATTCATTGTTCATTATTTCAGCCTGCCCGAAGGGAGTCGAACCCTTGATCTTCAGAGTCGGAGTCTGATGCATTATCCAACTGTGCTACGGACAGATATTGCCTGAGCAAAATTATATTAACATATTTTTTTTGAATTTGCAAGAAATATATTTGTAAAAATGAAGAAAAGATGTTATAATAAAATTTGGAGGGATTTTATGGATATAAGACAAGGAGATATGCTTGAAATGAAGAAGCCGCATCCCTGCGGAAAGAAAAATAATCAGCAATTCTATGTACTCAAGGTCGGTATAGATTTCAGACTAAGATGTATGGGCTGTCTGCATGAGATCATCATTCCCAGAGTAAAGGCTGAAAAAAATATCAAAAAGATAATAAGGGAGGATGACAGCATTGTTTGAGAAAGTGCAGGTGTTTGAAAACAAATATGAAGAACTCGCACAAAAATTATGCGATCCGTCTGTTGTGTCATCCCCCGACAGATATGCACAGATCATGAAAGAATACAAGTCTGTAGAACCGTTGGCTTTGAAGTACAGAGAATACAAGAAAACTTTGGAAGATATTGCCGAAGTAGATGAAATACTTTCTGAAAGCGGAACCGATTCGGATATATTTGAAGAAGAAAAACAGGCTTTGGAAGAAAACCTGAAAAGCATTGAAGAAGATATGAAGATACTGCTTTTGCCGAAAGACCCGAATGATGACAGAAATGTTATCATGGAGATAAGGGGCGGTGCAGGCGGTGAGGAAGCCGCTTTGTTTGCGGCGGTGCTTTTCAGGATGTACAGTATGTATGCCGTAAAAAAAGGCTATCAGCCGGAACTCATAAATGCCAATGAAACAGAACTCGGCGGTTATAAAGAAATAAGTTTCATGCTGACAGGCGAAGGTGCATATTCAAGGCTGAAATATGAAAGCGGTGTTCATCGTGTGCAGAGAGTACCCGAAACAGAAACTCAGGGCAGAATACATACTTCAACCGTGACAGTGGCAGTTCTGCCCGAAGCAGAGGACGTTGAAGTGAATATTGACCCGACAGACCTGAAGATAGACACGTTTCGTTCCAGCGGTGCAGGCGGTCAGCATATCAATAAAACGGAGTCTGCCATAAGGATCACACATATCCCGACAGGTCTTGTTGTAGAGTGTCAGGACGAGAGAAGCCAATATAAAAATAAAGATAAAGCCATGAAAGTTCTGAAAACAAGACTTCTTGAAAGTGAGCGTGAAAAACAGCAGAATGAAGTTGCACAGCAGCGTCACTTACAGGTCGGTACAGGTGACAGAAGTGAACGTATACGCACTTATAACTATCCGCAGGGCAGAGTTACAGACCATAGAATAGGTCTTACGCTTTATAAAATAGACGACATTCTTAACGGAAACTTAGATGAAATAATAGATGCACTGATAACCGCAAACAGAACTCAACAACTTAAAAATGAGGAGGCTTTTAACAGTTAAAAGGATTTTATAAAGATAAGTTGACTTTTATATGTTCGAGATAATATACTAAAATAAAAGGCGGTGAAAAGTATGATAAGAACTGTAAAAGTCATGTTATGTCCGA
>CADCCP010000074.1 GCA_902800005.1 uncultured Ruminococcus sp.
AAAAAATCATACATAGACTTCGTCAAATGTAAAACGACCTGCAAAATTTGGAATTTCAAGTAGTTCTGTTTTATCACCAAGATAATTCGTTATTTCGATCGTACCATCATCAACGGCATTATGCCTGCAGCAAAAAAACTTTTTAAATTTCTGCTCATAAAAACTCTCATCTCAAATAATATAGTATTATTATCCCTTAAAACAGCATTTTTGTCAATATTTTTTGTCTAAAAAAAGAAAAATTCGGAATACTTATTACATAAAAAACCGTTAATTAAAGTTTTTTCTTGAATAAAAATGTTGACAAAATATGCGTTTTGACGGATAATAGTATTGTATTTCTTTTAAAGGAGGATATTTAACTATGGGCTATACTATCGCTCAGAAAATCATTAAATCTCATTTGCTCAGCGGTGATATGACCGTTGGCTCGGAAGTCGGTCTTAAAATCGATCAAACCCTTACGCAAGATGCTACAGGCACTATGGCTTATCTTGAATTTGAGGCTATTGGTGTACCGAGAGTCAAGACAGAAAAAAGTGTTGCCTACATTGACCACAATACTCTCCAGACAGGTTTTGAAAATGCCGACGATCACAGATTCATTCAATCCATCTGCAAAAAACACGGCATTTACTTTTCCCGTCCCGGCAACGGTATCTGCCATCAGGTACATCTGGAAAGATTCGGCAAGCCCGGAAAAACCCTTATAGGTTCAGACAGCCATACTCCCACAGGCGGCGGTATCGGTATGCTTGCAATCGGTGCAGGCGGTCTTGATGTTGCCGTTGCAATGGGCGGCGGTGCTTACTACATATCTATGCCTAAAATGGTTCGCATAAATCTCACGGGCAAATTGCAGCCTTGGGTTTCCGCAAAGGACATTATCCTTGAAGTTCTCCGCATAATGACTGTTAAAGGCGGTGTCGGCAAAATTATTGAATACGGCGGTGAAGGTGTTAAAACTCTTACAGTTCCCGAAAGAGCTACCATTACAAACATGGGTGCTGAACTCGGTGCAACTACATCTGTATTCCCCTCTGACGAGATAACAAAAACCTTCATGGCTGCACAAGGTCGTGAACAAGACTGGATCGAACTTTATCCCGATGCAGATGCCGTTTATGATGAAGTCATTGATATCGACCTTTCTAAACTCGTTCCCATGGCAGCTTGCCCGCACAGCCCCGACAATGTTAAAACCATTGAAGAGATCGGTGCAAAACAGATAGATCAAGTCTGCATAGGCTCATGTACGAACTCATCTTATCTCGATTTGATGAGAGTTGCTGCTATCCTTAAAGGCAAAACCGTTGCTCCCAATGTCAGCCTTGCCATTGCACCGGGTTCAAAGCAAGTTTATAATATGCTTGCTAAAAACGGTGCTTTAGCCGATATTATTGAAGCCGGTGCAAGAATTTTGGAGTGTGCCTGCGGTCCTTGCATTGGCATGGGACAATCACCTAATTCAAAAGGCATTTCCCTGCGTACTTTCAACCGTAACTTTGAGGGACGTTCCGGTACTCGTGACGGTCAAATATATCTCGTCAGCCCCGAAACTGCCGCTGCTTCCGCTCTTACAGGTGTATTCACAGATCCGAGAACTCTCGGTAATGCTGTTGACATTCCTCTCCCCGAAAAATTTGATTTCAATGATAATATGGTCATTGCTCCTTCTCCCGTTGAGGAAATGGACAGCGTTGAAGTTCTCAGAGGTCCAAATATAAAGCCCTATCCGGCAACCGCTCCTTTACAGGAAAATATCAATGTTCCCTGCTCTCTCAAAGTAGGCGATAATATCACAACAGACCATATCATGCCTGCCGGTGCAAAAATTCTTCCGCTCCGTTCAAACATCCCTGCTATCTCCGAACACTGCTTTACTGTATGTGATAAAGACTTCCCCACCCGTGCAAAGCAGCTTGGCAACAGTATTATTGTTGGCGGTATCAACTACGGTCAGGGTTCATCCCGTGAACACGCTGCTCTTGCACCTCTCCATCTCGGTGTAAAAGCCGTTGTTGTTAAGTCTTTTGCCCGTATACATCGTGCAAATCTCATAAATGCAGGTATTCTTCCGCTTACATTCGTCAATGAATCCGATTACGACAATATCAATGAAGGCGACGACCTTTCAATTCCGAATGTCCGTCAGCTCATTGCAGACGGTAAGGAAGACCTTGTTATCATCAACAACTCCAACGGTAAGGAAATCCCCGTAAAATGCGAACTTTCGGGACGTACAAGAGATATCATCCTTGCAGGTGGTCTGCTCGATTATACCAAACACAGCAATTAAGAAAGGAAGGAAACCTTTATGGAAAAAATCAAAATGTCTACTCCTCTCGTTGAGATGGACGGAGATGAAATGACAAGGATCATCTGGAAAATGATAAAAGATATTCTCATTCTCCCCTATGTTGATCTGAAAACAGAATACTATGATCTCGGTCTTGAAAACAGAGAAAAGACTAAAGATCAAGTTACTATTGACTCAGCTGAGGCTACCAAAAAATACGGTGTTGCCGTGAAGTGTGCAACTATCACTCCCAATGCGGAACGTGTGAAAGAATACAATCTCTCTCAGATGTGGAAGTCCCCCAACGGCACTATCAGAGCCATTCTTGACGGTACGGTTTTCAGAACTCCCATTGTCGTTAAGGGCATTACCCCTTACATTCCCACATGGACAAAGCCTATCACCATTGCCCGTCATGCTTACGGTGATGTTTATAAAAATACCGAGATGGTCGTTAAAGGCGGCTCAAAAGCTGAACTTGTCGTTACGGACAAGGACGGTAATGAAACTCGTCAGCTTATACATGACTTTTCAACCGATGGTATCATTCAGGGACTTCATAACATTGATAAGAGCATCGCAAGTTTTGCAAGAGCTTGTTTCAACTTTGCCCTTGATAAAAAACAAGACCTTTGGTTTGCTACAAAAGATACCATTTCCAAAAAATATGACCACCGTTTTAAAGATATTTTTAACGAAATTTTCGAGAACGAATATAAAGATAAATTTGCAAATGCAGGTATTACATTCTTCTATACACTTATTGATGATGCCGTCGCAAGAGTTATCCGCTCAGATGGCGGTTATATCTGGGCTTGCAAGAACTATGACGGTGATGTTATGTCCGACATGGTAGCAACCGCATTCGGTTCACTCGCTATGATGACTTCCGTTCTGGTATCACCCGATGGCATTTATGAATATGAAGCCGCTCATGGTACTGTTCAGCGTCATTATTATAAATATCTTAAAGGTGAAACAACTTCCACAAACTCCGTTGCAACTCTCTTTGCATGGACAGGAGCTTTGAGAAAACGTGGTGAACTTGATAATATCACCGAACTCTGTGACTTTGCTGACAAACTTGAAAAAGCTACTCTTGCCACTATCGAGGACGGCATTATGACAGGTGATCTTGCTTTGCTTTCATCTCTCGAAAACAAAACAAAAGTTGATACTGAAACCTTCCTTGTTGAAGTAAATAATCGTCTTTCCGCTATGCTTTAAGGAGATATAATGAGCAATACTGCCCGTAATGGCAAAGTTGACTTGTTCAAATTCATTTTCTCTCTTGTTGTCATAATCTACCATTTCGGCAATGCTGTCAAATTTGACAACGAACTTTTTAATAAAGGCTATATCGGAGTTGAATTTTTCTTTATTGTATCGGGATTTTTGTTTGCCAGATCGCTTGCAAAGATCCCGTATAACAAAGAAACTCTCCCAACAGATTCGGCTAAATTCATGTGGAGAAAATACAAGTCTTTTCTGCCATATCACTTTTTTACATTCGTGTGCACTTTCATAACTGCTTCAATAATATCTCAATGGAATATCTCGAACATAGCATTTGAATTGGCAAATTCTATTCCGGACTTCTTTATGATACAAATAAACGGTGTCAGCAAAATGTCACTTTTGGGTCATGAATGGTATATTTCCGCTATGCTTATAGCTATGTTCGTATTGACTCCCATCGTGATAAAATTCAGAAATATATTTCTGAAATACATAGCCCCTGCACTTGCTTTTTTCATATTAGCACTGCTTTTCCACTCTTATGGACATTTGAATGCAGTCGGTGCTTGGATAGGCGTTTTCAATTCGGGATTTCTGCGTGCATTAGCAGAAATTTCTTTAGGCTGTGTATGTTTTGCCGTTTCAGAAAGCGGTGTTGTGGAGAAATTTCCAAAACCCGTTCTTATCATCATTGAATTTGCATTCTACACATCAGTTATTCTCTATGCAAATAAAAATTTCGGTTCCATATCAGAACTTCCGTGACTATATCCTTTTCACCGAAATCAAGCATGGGTTTTCTCAACAACAAATTCGTGCTGTTTCTCGGAAAACTCAGTTTTCCGGTTTATCTCACACAGATATTTGTCAGACAGGCTCTTGTAAAATCGAGTTTGCCTTTGAACTATTGGGAATACATGGGGCTGTATGTTGCAAGTGTGATATGCATTTCACTGCTGTGCATACTTATTTGCGATACCATCACAAATTTCATAAATAAAAAGCGTTCTGCCAAAGTGTGACAGAACGCTTTTTTAGATTTAAAATATATTTTTATTTATTGCTGTCCAATTTACTGTAAATATCATTCCAGAATTTATCAGAATCATATCCGAAGTTTTTAAGGAAACCGATATTTTCCGTCTTCATCGTATTTACAACTGCACCGTTAGGAAGAAGGGTATATGCTTCAAATCCATGATTTTCGAGAAGACCATCCGCTTTGCCGTCTTTTTCGTCTTCAAAAAGTCTTTCCTCCGTTGCAAATTCATTGTCTTTTATACAAAGAAATTTTTGACCGTCTTTTTCCTTAAATTCCGCAAAAGGTGACTCGTCTATTTTGTCATAGAGATTAAGTGTCGGTTCAGGCTCGGTAGATGCAAGAAAATAATCCCCAATGACCGTCCTGTAATTATCAGACAATTTATTGATGGCCTCCAATAATTCAAGATGTGTTTCATCACGGTATGAAGGATGTGTCTCAAGCTCCTCGAACGATATTTTGTTTCTGTTCCAAAAAGAATTCCACACATTTTTACATTCATTGAGTGCAACTTTTATAAGCCAGCGTTTAATGTGTTCGTCATCTTTAAAGATAGTGTTAGTTTCTCTCATAAGCTTCAAAAAAGCATTCTGCACAGCATCTTCCGCATTTTCTTTATTGCCGCAGCAGCCTAACACCGTTCTGTAAACATCATCAAGGTATTTTTCGGCAATACGATGATATTCGTTCGAGTGCATTTGTCATTCTCCTTTATTTTTTACTTTGAAAGACCTTTCACTTATAAAACAACCGAACCGCACATAATATTACACTTGTTTTAAAAAAATTTTTAAAATAAAATCCCGACTTGCACATAGCACCTATTTTGTTCTAATCAAACCCAAAAGTGCAGTAAATAAGCATCTTTTAGCAATTTAAAAATGATATTTTGGAATTTCATACGAAAACCATTTGGGATAATCCCCAACTGTTTAAATCCTATCCTTTCATACAAGTGTCTTGCATGTATATTGCTCTCAACAACTGCATTGAACTGCAATATTTGAAAGCCTATATTTTTTGCCTGCTTCATGCAGTCAAGCACAAGTTTTTCACCGATATGTTTTCCTCTGCTTTCGACACTCACTGCATAGCTTGCATTACAGATATGTCCGCATCTTCCAATATTGTTCGGATGAAGTATATATAAGCCGTAGATTTTGCCGTTATCAACTGCCACTCCTGTATAACTCTGTGAAGAAAAAAATTTCTCCCCCGTCGAATAATTCAAGAAATCTTCCTGTGGAAAAGCATCTCCCGATTCAACGACCTCATTCCATATCCTTATCATTTCAGACAGGTCACTTTTCAGGAATTTCCTTATCTCCATGCTGATACAACCTCCTTATGATCTCCTCAATATCCGCATCCTTGACACTTATATCACTGACTTTTACCGTATCAAGAGTATATGAGACCATGTCCGATACAGCCACTGCTGAACTGTTGAACCTCACTTTAACAGTGCCGTTTTCTTTTGCAACAGTTATATCCTTGTCACTGATATTGAAATGTCCTTTATAGTCAAGACTCTTTTCATCATCTTTTACGACGAAATTCAACTCCCTTATCTGACCGTATTTACTTTTCAATTCACCGATAGTGCCGTCAAAAACATTTGTACCTTTGTCTATCATGACGATTCTGTTTGCCAGAAGTTCTATATCTTCCAAGTCATGAGTCGTTAAAATGACAGTTGTATTTTCATGTTTGTTGATATGATCTATGGCATTTCTGATATTATTCTTGACAACAACATCAAGCCCTATAGTCGGTTCATCAAGGAAAAGCACTTTTGGATTATGCAAAAGTGAAGCTGCTATATCAGCTCTCATTCTCTGACCGAGTGAAAGAGTCCTGACAGGACTTGTGATGAAACCGTCCAGTTCAAGTACTTCATTCAGAAATGCCATTCGCCTTTTATAATCTTCGTCTGATACTTCATATATCTCTTTCAATACACTGTATGTTTCACGCAAAGGCAGATCCCACCATAATTGAGTTCTCTGACCGAATACAACACCTATTTCTTTGACATAGCTTTTTCGATTGACAGTGGGATTTCTTCCATTGATGGTACAAGTACCCGAAGTTGGCGTTAAAATTCCAGTCAGCATCTTTATAACAGTAGATTTTCCTGCACCGTTTGGTCCTATAAATCCCAAAATTTCGCCTTTATCAACGTCAAAACTGATATTCCTTACAGCCTGAACTATTTCTGTTTTCGGGTGAAAAAGAGATTTAACACTGCCTTTCAGCCCTGCTTCCTTTACGTTTTTCTTAAATTCCTTATGCAGATTTTTTACTTCTATCATTTTGACCCCTCTGCACTCTGTTCAATTACTTTTCTTATTTCATCAATGCCCGTACCGTCATTCGATGAACACGGGTATAACTTTATATCGGGATAATCAGCTAATTCCTCTTTGAGTTCCTCCATCCTTTTCGCCTGTTGGGATTTTTTCAGCTTATCCATTTTTGTCAAGGCTATAATAAACGGATAATTATTTTGATACAGAAAATCTATCATAGTCATATCATCTTTTGTAGGCGGATGACGCATATCGCATATCTGCACGACTAAAGCAATATTTCTGTCCTGTGCAAAATATCCTTCCATGAGTTCAGACCATCTTTGTTTTTCCGCCTGAGATACCTTTGCATATCCGTATCCCGGCAAGTCGACCAAATATGCTTCTTTCAGAGAAAAGAAGTTTATTGTAGCCGTTTTACCGGGCTGTGAGCTGACTCTTGCAATAGACTTTCTATAAAGTATCTTATTGATAAGAGAAGATTTGCCTACATTAGACTTGCCAGAAAAAATTATCTCAGGCAAAGTCGATTCGGGTATCTGACTTGATTTTCCATAAGCCGCTTTAAATTCCGCTATTTGAAAGTTCGTACAAATCCCTCCTTAATTTTTTACAAGTGCTGTATCAAGCACTGTATTTATATTATCAGCAAGCACAAAATCAACTGTATTCTTTACTACATCATCAACTTCATCCAAATCAGATTTATTTTCGGTAGGAATGATGATCGTCTTGATACCCAAACGATATGCAGCCATAGTCTTTTCTTTCAAGCCTCCTATCGGCAGGACACGTCCTCTTATAGTGATCTCACCTGTCATTGCAACATCTTTCCTGACAGGTATACCTGTTAAAGCAGATGTTATCGCCGTTGCAATGGTGATTCCCGCCGAAGGGCCGTCCTTTGGAACAGCACCTTCCGGAACGTGTATGTGCATATCCTTATTCTTATAAAAATCGTGGTCTATGGACAATTCATCTGCCATTGTTCTGACACAGGTATATGCCGCATGAGCTGATTCTTTCATTACATCTCCGAGTGAACCTGTCAATTCTATCTTGCCTGTACCCGCCATGACCGCAACTTCAACAGGCAGTGTTTCACCGCCTACCACCGTCCATGCAAGACCTGTTGCAACGCCTATTTCATCGGATTTGTTCATGCTGTCATTCTTATATTTCCTTGAACCGAGATATTCCTCTATATTATCAATATTGATCTTTACAGACTTCTGTTCACCTGAAACTATCTTCACCGAAACTTTATTCATTATCCTCGAAATTGACCTTTCCAGTGAACGAACTCCAGATTCCCTTGTATAGCTGTCGATAATGTCATATATAGCTTCATCTGATATTTTGAATTGTCTTGCCGTCAGACCATGCCTTTTAAGCTGTTTTGAAACAAGATGTATCTTTGCAATATTGAATTTTTCTTCTCTTGTATAGCTGTCTATATGGATAATATCCATTCTGTCAAGCAAAGGTGCAGGAATAGCCGTATAGTCATTGGCAGTCGTAATGAACATGACCTTGCTCAGATCAAACGGCATATCGATATAATGGTCATAGAATGTGGAATTTTGTTCACCGTCAAGGACTTCCAAAAGTGCTGAAGTAGGATCGCCCCTGAAATCGTTTCCAAGTTTATCGACCTCATCAAGAAGTATCAGTGGATTAGCAGAACCCGCCAATTTGATTGCATTCATGATCCTACCCATCATTGCACCTATATAAGTACGTCTGTGACCCCTTATTTCTGCTTCATCATGCACACCGCCTAAAGCTATTCTCTGATACTTTCTGCCTGTTGCATCTGCTATTGAATGAGCTATGGAAGTTTTGCCAACTCCGGGCGGTCCCGCAAGGCATATGATCTGACCGTTGATAGACGGATTAAGTTTTCTGACGGCAAGGGCTTCTATAACGCTTTCCTTGACTTTTTTCAGTCCGTAATGTTTCTTGTCAAGATGCACTGCTATGCGTTTTATATCGGATTTTTCCTTTGTAAATATGCCCCATGGCAGTTCTATACAAGTATCCAGATAACTTCTGATCACATTTGCTTCAGCGGAATTGCCTTGCATCTTTTCAAGCCTCGAAAGCTCCTTCAAAAGATTTTCTTTATTTTCATCAGTTGTTTTCAGGTCATCTATCTTCATGTGATATTCAAACAGTTCTTCTGTCATATCCTCCGTTTCGCCGAGTTCTTCACGAATCACTCTCAGCTTTTCTCTGAGATAATATTCTTTTTGATTATTATCCATACCTTCTTTGGTTCTCTCAGAAATCGCTTCTTCTATGGACATCACATCTATCTCATATCTGAACATTTCCAAAACTTTTTTCATTCGTTCCTCTTCATCAAGAGTTTCAAGTATTATCTGCTTTTTTTCATAGCTTCTGATAATATTGTCTGCTATGTAATCCGAAAGTATTCCCACATCTTTCATTTCATGCACTGTCATTATTATGTCACGTGCTATTCTTCCGTTAAACATAGTGTAATCGTCAAACAGATCTTTTGCCACATTCATCATAGCTGTATTTTTAACATCCGAACCCGACGGAACACTTTTGCATACATTTACAACTGCCGAAAGATACCCCTTGTTTTCGATGCAGGCCGACATTTTCGCACGTTCTGTTCCTTTCAATACAACTCTGACTATATCATCCGATATTCTCACAGTCTGAAGCAGTTTTGCCAAAACTCCCATACTGCAAAGATCATCCTCTTTCGGATCGGCATTGAACGGATCCTTCTGAGCCGTTACAAACAGTAGTTGGTTTTCATGCTGCATTGATGCCATCAAAGCCTTGATCGACCTGTTTCTTGATATATCAAAATGCAGTACCGAACCCGGAAAAATGACAAGCCCTCTTAACGGCATTACAGGCACAGAAATCGCTTTTTTATCATCTTCTATTTTAAACTCATCTTCAAACATTTCTTTCATTTTTTTCATGTTCTGTTTTTTCTCCTATCCCTATCAGTATCTTTACGCCATTATAACACATTTCTCCGTTATTATCAAGGTAATTACAAAATTCATATTATTTTTCGTTTACATCAGTTTCAATTGACTGCTTTCAGGCAAGTCCCCAAATGCTCCTATATCTTTCAGCATATCTATAACAGATTTGGAAACCTTTGCTCTTTGTTGGAAATCCTCTATCGAAGTAAATTCTCCGTCATTTTTTGCTTCTGCAAGACCGTTTGCGGCAGCTTCACCAACGCCTGACAATGCTACAAACGGAAGTCTTATTTTACCGCCCTCAACTAAAAATCTCTTTGAATCTGATTTATATATATCTATCGGCAAGACCTCTATTCCCCTTGCAAGCATTTCATTGACAATCTGCAAGGCTGCATAAGTTGTTTCCTCTTTGGCAGTAGCCTCTTTTTTTGAAATTTTATTGCTGAGTTCTTCCATTTTTGCTCTGACGGCATTTCTTCCTTTGATGACAAGTACCGCATCAAAATCTTCGTTCTTTACAGTAAAATATGCCGCATAGTATTCAACAGGCTTATGCACCTTATACCAGCCCAACCTCAAAGTTGCTATCATATATGCCGCTGCGTGTGCTTTTGGAAACATATACTTTATCTTCATACATGAATCTATATACCATTGAGGCACATCATGATCTTTCATGGCTTTGATATGTTCCTCTGTCAATAACTTAGTCGCATTGCCTTTTCTTACGATCTCCATAATTTTAAAAGACATATCTGGTTCAAGTCCCTTGTGCATGAGATATACCATGATATTATCTCTCGTTCCGATAACTTCCGATATATTGCATATCTTTTTCGCTATCAGATCAGCTGCATTCCCTATCCATACATCTGTACCGTGTGACAAGCCTGATACCTGCAGCAAGTCTGAAAATGTCTTTGGCTGAGTATCTATAAGCATATTTCTAACGAATGCTGTGCCGACTTCGGGTAGAGAGAAAGTGCCTGTTTTGGAATCTATATCATCAGGTGTTACTCCCAATGCTTTTGTAGATGTGAAAAGAGACATTACGTCCGGATCACTCATTGATACATCCATAACACTGATCCCGGTATATTCCTCTAAATAGTGATATGTTGTCGGCACATCATGCCCCAATTCATCCAATTTACAAACCGTATCATGTATGGAATGAAAATCAAAATGTGTCGTGATTATCTCTGTTTTTTGATCATTTGCAGGTCGCTGTATAGGACAGAATTCATATACGTCATTGGTTCTCGGAACAACTACCATTCCGGCAGGATGCTGTCCCGTTGTACGCCTTACACCCGTACAGCCTTCTGCAAGCCTCTGTTCCTCTGCCCTGTTGAACGAATATCCCTTTATCTCCTCATATTTCTTGACAAATCCCAATGCCGTTTTTTCTGCTACCGTACCTATCGTACCGGCTTTGAACACATTTTCCTTGCCGAATAATTCTTCTGTATACCTGTGTGAACAAGTTTGATATTCACCCGCAAAGTTAAGATCTATATCCGGAGTTTTATCTCCCTTGAATCCCAAAAATGTTTCAAACGGTATGTCATGACCGTCACGAAGATATTCGGTATTGCAGTTAGGGCATTTTTTAGGCGGCAGGTCAAACCCAGAGCCGTAACTTCCGTCCGTAAAAAATTCACTGTTATGACATTTCGGACATACATAGTGAGGACAAAGCGGATTGACTTCCGATATTCCCGACATGGTAGCCACAAATGATGAACCGACAGAACCTCTCGAACCTACCAAATAACCATGTTCATTGGAATCCGCAACCAATTTTTGTGCCGTCATGTACAAAACAGAAAATCCGTTTTTAATGATAGAATTAAGCTCTTTATCGATCCTTGCTTTTACTATTTCTGGCAGCGGATCACCGTATAAATTTTTTGCTCTTTGCCAAGTTATTTCTGTAAGCTGTTCTTCCGCCCCCTGAATGAACGGCGGAAAATTTCCCTTCGGAACGGCTCTTATTTTTTCCACCATATCGGCTATATAATTCGTATTTTCTACCACGACTTCATAAGCCTTTTCTTTGCCGAGATATTCAAATTCTTTCAACATTTCGGCTGTAGTTCTGAGATACAGCGGTGCTTGTTCCTCGGCATCGGAATAGTTTTGTGACATCATCAATACTTTTCTGTATTCGCTTGTATGGGGATCAATGAAATGCACATCACAAGTTGCAACAACGGGTATATCCAATTCTTCACCCAATTTTACGACAGTCCTGTTGAAATCCTGCAATTCCTCTATACTGTTGACAGTGCCGTTTCTCAACATATACATATTATTACCTATAGGCTGTATCTCCAAATAGTCATAAAATGATGCTATACTTTTCAATTCTTCCCATTTTTTGCCGTCAACTATCGCCCTGAACAGTTCTCCGGCTTCACAAGCACTGCCTATTATCAAGCCATCTCTGTGCTTTTCAAGCTCCGATTTAGGTATCAGAGGCTTTTTATAGAAATAATTGATATGTGCCTTTGAAATGAGTTTATACAGATTTTTCAAGCCTGCCTGATTTTTGGCAAGAATTATTTGATGATAAGATTTATATGCCTTAATATCGGGTTTCGGCAGAGCTTTTGAAATTTCAGATATGTCTTGAATACCGAAATCATCTTTCAGCTTTTTCAGCATAACCTGAAATATCTTTGCCAACATCATGGCATCATCACAAGCCCTGTGATGATTGAAGTCGCCCAGTTTCAAGAATTTTGCTATATTATCAAGTTTATGTTTGGCAAGTTGCGGGAATATCCGTCTTGAAATTGCAAGAGTATCTATATGTGTCAATGTATAAGGCAAATCATGCCTTTCAGCAGCGGCTTTAATAAAACTTGTATCAAAATTAGCATTATGTGCTACTACGACCGCATTTTCTCCGCAATAGTTCAAAAATCTCTCAACAGCTTCTTTTTCCTTTGGAGCATCTTTTACCATACTGTCGTCTATTCCCGTAAGTTCCGTTATCTTTTCGGGTATCGGCTTTTCAGGATCGACAAATGTGGAAAATATATCCTTGATCTCCCCGTTCACCATCTTGACAGCACCTATTTCTGTTATGCGTTCCTTTGCTGAATTCAAGCCCGTTGTTTCTATATCAAAAACAATGAATTCTCCATCAAGAGATTTTTCGGCACTGCCCTCAACCGCACCAGAAACTTCATCATTGATGAAATATGCTTCTACACCGTATATGATCTTGAATTTACCGCCCTTTTTCTCTATGGCATCACACGCATTCATGGCATCAGGATATGCCTGTGCCACTCCGTGATC
>CADCCP010000075.1 GCA_902800005.1 uncultured Ruminococcus sp.
GGCTGTGACTGCGACAGATATGTTGAATTCTGGAACAACGTCTTTACTCAGTTTGAGAATGATGGCAAGGGAAATTATACTCCCCTTGACCATCCCAATATAGATACAGGTATGGGACTTGAAAGACTTGCTTGTATAATGCAGGGTGTTGACAATCTGTTTCTTGTCGATACCGTACAGAATATCATGGGCAAAATTTCGGAACTTGTCGGTGTAAAGTACGGCGAAAGCGAAAAAACAGACGTTTCACTGAGAGTTATCACCGACCATATCAGAAGTACAACATTTATGATAGGTGATGGTGTAATGCCGTCAAATGAGGGCAGGGGATATGTATTAAGGAGATTGCTCAGACGTGCCGCACGTCATGGCAGACTTTTGGGAATTTCCGAACCTTTCCTTTATAAAGTAGTTGAAACTGTTGTTCAGGAAAATCCCGTATATCCCGAACTTGCAGAAAAATATGACTTCATTGTGAAAGTTATCAAAAATGAGGAAGAAAGTTTTGCAAGAACTCTCGATCAGGGATTTGCACTTCTTGATGACATAATAGCAAAGTCCGAAATAAACAGAATTTCGGGTGAGGATGCATTCAGATTGAATGACACATTCGGATTCCCGATAGACCTTATAAAAGAAGTCGCTGCCGAAAAGGGCATGACCGTTGACATGGAAAGATTTGAAGAACTTCTCAAAGAGCAGAAACAAAGAGCAAGAGGTGCAAGAAAGAATGCAGGTGCTGAGGCTTGGGAAAGTGATGCGGTAGATTTCGGCAAAATTGAAAAAACAAAGTTTATTGGCTACACCGATCTTACAGCGGATTCAAAGATACTTGCAGTCGTAAAAGACGGCGAAAAAGTGGAATTTGCGGGTACAGGTGATGAAATAGTGGTCGTTCTCGACACAACGCCTTTTTATGCCGAAAGCGGCGGACAGGTCGGTGATATAGGTACTATCACTACTGAAACCGCAAAAATGGAAGTAAAAGATACCGTTAAAGACAACAATGGAATTTATATGCACAGATGTATCGTTACAGAGGGTGCATTTGAAAACGGCGATAACGCAAAAGCCGAAGTTGATTATGAAAACCGTTATTCTATCATGCGTAATCATACAGCGGCACATCTATTGCAGGCGGCTCTCAGAAAAGTTCTCGGTACTCACGTTGAACAAGCCGGTCAGCTGGTAACATCTGATAAACTGCGTTTTGACTTCACACATTTCTCTGCATTGACGGATACAGAAATTAAAGAGATAGAAAAACTTGTCAATGACGAGATATTCAAGGGTATAAATGTAGTGACAAGGGAAATGCCCATTGAAGAAGCTAAGAAACTCGGTGCTATGGCATTGTTCGGTGAAAAATACGGTGATGTCGTAAGAGTTGTCATGATAGACGAATTTTCAAAAGAGTTCTGTGGCGGTACGCATATCGAAAACACTGCTAAAATAGGCTTGTTCAGGATTTTGAGTGAAGGTTCTGTTGCATCGGGTGTCAGAAGAATAGAAGCAGTTACAGGCAGGGGGGTTCTTGAAATACTTGATAATTATTCTGATATTATTTCGGATTCCATGAAGGCCGTAAAAGCGACTAATATGAACAACCTGAAGTCTGTATGTGAACATACCGTTAATGAAATTAAGGAAAAAGACAAGGAAATTGAAAGACTCACCTCAAAATTGGCTGCACTGAATGTAGACAGCCTTGTGAAAAATGCAGAGGAAGTCAACGGTATCAAGATCATCAAAGGCAGCTTTGCAGTCAATGCAGACGCTTTGAAAGTAATGCTTGACAGAGTTCTTGAACTTGAACCTAAAGCCGTTGCAGTGCTGTTCGGCAGTCAGAATATTGCTGTTGCTTGCGGTAAAGAGGCTCAGAAAGTCGGCGGTCACTCGGGAAAGATCATTAAAGAAGTAGCTGCACTTGTAGACGGCAGGGGCGGCGGCAAGCCTGAAAGAGCTATGGCAGGCATCGGTGATATATCAAAAGTCGGTGCTGCACTTTCAAAAATTGATGAAGTTGTATTTAAATTTGTAGGATAAATTTATGTACTTTTGATGAAAAGCGTATCTGTCAGTGTCAAAAACATTGACAGATACATTTTTTTGTGCTAATAATAGAGGAAATACAGGAATATTGGAGGAAAGAAACGTATGTCAAAAAAAGTTTTGATAATGATGTCCGTCATTCTGACACTGGCACTGTGCTTTAACATATCATCGTTGACGGCAAATGCCGAGATCGTTGCAGAGGTCGTTACTCAGGCAACTTCTACTTCAAAGTCTGTAAACACCTCCCAGATAAGTACCAATGCCGTTACATTTGGTTATTCCGTGACACTGAAAGCCTCGTCAAAAGGTCTTGACACGAAAAAGTGCAAATATGCTTTTTTTTATAAGTATGAAGAAGAGGGCTGGGCAACCATACAGCCTTATGGCACTAAATCAGTTGTGGAGTGGACTCCCGAAAAGATGGGCAGATATGAAGTATGCATAAAAATACTTTGCAGTGGCAAGGTTTATAAGAAATACTTCAACATGATCGCAAGTGAAGAATTGGTGAATATGTCTGTTATAAGTTCATCGCATATAAAAACAGGTGACAGCGTGACACTGACTGCAAAAGCAACAGGCGGATTGGCAGGCTATACTTATGCATATTACTGCAAAAATGTCAACAGCAATTGGTGGACGATACTCAATGACTTCAAAGAGGCAAGTTCCATGCAGTGGAAGCCCTCCGAAAGCGGTGTATATGACATTTGCATAAAGGCAAAGGACGATTTCGGACAGATCAGTGAAAAATATTTTGAACTGACAGTTGAGAACGAGGGTGTCAAAACGCCGGCAGAGTTTTCTCTTGAACTTAAAGCACCTATCTCTGCACCGTATCAGTGGAGCTGTGATATTTCGGATGAAAGTGTTGTGAAACTTAAAGAGAAGAAAGAATACAGTGATATGAATGTCACAGAACCGTCAATGATACTTGACTACCGTTTTCAGACGGCAAAATCAGGTACGGCGGATATAACAATGAAATACACTGCCTATAACGGCAAGATTTACAGCATGGTTTACAGCATGACCGTTGACAAGCACCTGAACTATACCGTTGACAGATCGGAGGGCAATTACTTTGAAAAAGACCTGCCCGAATTTCATCAGATAACACAGCCTTTCCATATCAGTGTCAATAATGATTCGGATAAATACAGTTGGAAGTGTGATATAACGAATGCAAATATCGTGGAGCTTTCCGATGTAGAGAAGGGATATAACGAAACATACCGTTTCAATGCTCTCAGAAAGGGCTTTACAACGATCATATTGTCGTGTGTTTCGCCGTCAAATACAGAAGTATTGTATCAGCTTGTATACGACATAAGTGTAGATGAAGACTTGAAAGTGGTCGTTGACAGCTATGACGGATATTATATTGAAGACTACTGGCTGCCGGAGATAGAGTTTTAAAAAAACAAATGACCGTTCCGCTTTTATGCGGAACGGTCATTTTTATATATCAGAGGAATTTGGCAAGAAGTTCTTCTTTGGACTGTGTACAGAGATATGCAGGGGGAATGTCGAATACGGTCTTGCAGCCCGTCTGACCTTCATCATACATACGCTTGATAGCCCTTGCATAAGCAACAATGACACTTGTTGTAAATTCGGGATTGGAATCCAGCTTGATGCTGTATTCAATAACGTGTGTATTTTCTTTGTTAACTCCTGTCTTTCCGCAGCGGAATACAAATCCGCCGTGTGCCATGCCGCTGTGGTTTGCATTGAATTCATCTTCATCTATGAAATGCACTATCGTGTTGTAATCGGCAAAGTAGTTCGGCATTTCTTTGATCTCTTTTTCGACCTGTGCAGCATCTGCACCTTCTTCGAGAACTACAAAACATTCTCTGAGGTGTTTATCTCTTGTTGAAAGTTCGGGATTGCTGCCGCTCCTGACGGCTTCAAGAGCAGATTCAACAGGTATAGTATACTGCTTTGCATTCTTAACGCCCTTGATACGTCTTACTGCATCGGAATGTCCCTGACTTACCCCCTTGCCCCAGAATGTATAATCTTTTCCATCGGGGAGAATGGCATTGGCATAAACTCTGTTGAGGGAGAACAGACCGGGATCCCAGCCTACAGAGATCATGCCGATATGACCTGTTGCCTTTGCAGCTTCGTCAACATTTTTAAAGTGCTGAGGTATTTTTGCATGAGTGTCGAAGCTGTCTATGACATTGAAGTATTTCACATATTCGGGTGTCTGTACGGGCAGGTCTGTTGCACTTCCGCCGCACAATACAAGAACATCTATTTTATCCTTCCAATTCTCTATCTCGCTGACGTTCACAACGGGTACATTCTCCGTCAGGATCTTCACGCTTTCGGGGGCTCTTCTCGTGAAAACAGCCACGAGTTCCATATCATCAGCCTGTGCAACGGCTATTTCAGTGCCTTTGCCGATATTGCCGTAACCTAAAATACCTATTCTTACCATTTTTCTTGATCTCCTTTATTGATTTATTGCATTAAAGCAATTAGATTATAAAATTTTTTTCCGCTTATGTCAATATTTTATCAAAAAAAATACTGCATTTTGGTAAAAAATATGTTATAATAATGTTACATCAATACAGGGGGAATGATAAAATGGTAATTGCAGTATGCGTAGATGACAAGATGGGAATGCTTTTCAATAACCGCAGACAAAGCCGTGACAGGTGTGTGATAGACGACTTGATGAATATTGCCGAAAAGGTATATATAAACGGTTTTTCGGAGGAACTTTTCGAGGAATACAAGGACAGAGTTGTTATTGATGAAAATTTCCTTGACAATGCCGAAAGCGAAGATGTATGCTTTGTCGAGAATATCGACCTTGAACCGTATGCAGATAAGATAGATAAAGTAATATTATATCTTTGGAACAGGTATTATCCGTCAAGTTTGAAATTCAAGGTTGATTTGTCGGATTACGAATTTGCGGGAGAAACGGAATTTCAGGGAAATTCCCATGAAAAAATCACAAGAGAGGTGTATATAAAATGAAAAAAATAAAAGTTTTGGTTTGCATGATACTTAGTGTATGCGTGATTTTCGGGGGCTGTACTGTCAGTATCAATTTGAATAGTGATGTAAGTGATGTTAAAGAGGTGTCCAATACGGCAAACGGCGGTTATACTGTCGATAATGTGCCTGAATTCGTGGACGAGGCTTTTGTTGAGATAAACAATAATGTGCCGTACTTCACCGAAAAGGACTATACAACGAAATCATTTGAACAGTACGGTGACTTGGACAGTCTGGGCAGATGTACAATAGCTTATGCGTGTGTTGCAACGGACACCATGCCTACCGATAAGAGAGGAAGTATCAGCAATGTGAAGCCGTCAGGTTGGCAGACCGTTAAATATGATAACGTAGACGGAAAATATCTCTATAACAGGTGTCATCTAATAGGCTGGCAGTTGACTGCCGAAAATGCAAATAAAAGCAATCTAATTACAGGTACTCGTTACTTGAATATCGAGGGAATGTTGCCGTTTGAAAACATGGTTGCCGACTATGTAAAAGAAACTAAAAATCATGTTCTTTACAGAGTTACACCTATTTTTGACGGAGATAATTTAGTGGCAAGGGGCGTTGAAATGGAAGGCTATTCTGTCGAGGATAAAGGGGCAGGCATCAGTTTCAATGTATATGCATACAATGTTCAGCCCGATATAGAGATCGACTATGCGACAGGGGAAAGTTGGCTTTCGGGCAGTGCAAAACCTTCTTCACCGAAAGTAACATACATACTTAACACCAATAATCACAAATTCCATTTAGAGAGTTGTTCCGTTGCCAAGACCATGAGTGATAAGAATAAAGAGATTTTTACAGGCACAAGGGAAGAGGTTATTGAAAAGGGCTATGAACCGTGTGGAAAGTGCAAACCGTAATACAATGTGCAATGTGCAATGTGCAATGTAAACAGTTTTGAATTGAGAATAAAATTTGTTGGCATATATAATTGTGAATTATGAATTGTGCATTGTTCAAGGGGGATTTTTTTGATGGGTTTAAGCGATTACAAGAAACAGCATGACCTTGAGGAAATTGAAAAAAAACTTACTCCTATCGTCAAGAAAAAAGATAAGTCATGGATAGAGGTATATAAACTGCTTGATATAGTCGAACAGGAACAACTGTACAGCGTGTCATATAAAAGCTATACGGCATGGCTGACGGACTTTGCGGCAAGGGCAAATGTCACCGTTTCTCTCCTGTGGAAAAAGAAAAAAGCAGGAACTTTCTATGAAAGCTACATTGATGACAGGAAATATCAGAATAAACCTTATATTCCGATAGAACAGCTTGACATGGATCCTGAAGTCATTGTAATGATAGAGAAGATAACGTCGGGTAATCTTGCAGAAGCACATAAAATGATAAATCGCAGTTTAAGCGGCGAAACAAAGAGAAGTGACTTAAAAACCCTTTGGGAATCCGAAAAAAAGGAACGTGCTGCCAAAGGTATACCTATTCAGAGAGTGAACACATATGATAAGGACACCTTCACGGAATTTTCCTATGCAGGCTATGCGTCAAAGAATGCGACAAATATAGATATAATATCCGCCTTGTGTAATGAAAAGTGGATGTACAGTTTATACACCCATCAGGAAACAAGAAAATACCGCTTATTTACGGAATTTTCGATAATAAAGGGCAGAATTGAAACTGATTATGTCATAGCTGAAAATTACACGACTAAATCACAATTAGGAAATTTATTTCATTTACATTCCGTCAAGATAATATGTGACAGGGATGATTTCTATAAAAAGCCCGATTTTAAGGCATATCCCGAATACATGGATTATTATTGGCTGGCGGTGCCGTCAACGTATCGACAAGATGCACTTGATTATCTCAAAGGTATGAATGAAATAGGGCTTATCTTATATGATGAAGAAAGGGGTTTTGCATTTATCGAGAGAAATGCAAAAAACGGTGAGAATTTCGGTATCAAGAGGGATTCAACAATGGATTCCATTGTATATTATCTCATATAGAGAGGTGAAAAAATTGAGGGAAATAATTTTAGAGAAATTGAAAGAGATAGAAGAAAAGGAAAATGTAAAAGTTCTGTATTGTGCGGAGTCAGGCAGTCGTGCATGGGGATTTGCCTCGCCCGACAGTGACTATGATGTAAGATTTGTGTATATACGTCCGAAAGACTTTTATTTAAGGCTTGAACCGACGAGAGATGTTATTGAATGGCAAGTAGATGAAGTTTGGGATATAAACGGCTGGGACATACAAAAGGCTTTAAGACTTTTGTATAAGTCAAATCCGACATTGTTTGAATGGAATGGTTCATCGGTTGTTTACAAGATAACAGATGAATGGGAGAGAGTGGCTGAAATCATCAATCGCTATTTTATCAAAAAATCGGGATTATATCATTATTTGAGCATGGCAAAGGGAAATTACAGGGAATATCTCAAAGGTGAAAAGGTCAGATTAAAGAAATATTTGTATGTATTAAGACCGATATTGGCTTGTAAATGGATATTGTCGGAGAGTACACCGCCGCCAATGCTTTTTTCGGAACTCACGGAAAAATATCTTGATAGAAGTATCAAGGAAGATGTGGAGAAATTGTTGGAAGTGAAAATG
>CADCCP010000076.1 GCA_902800005.1 uncultured Ruminococcus sp.
CTGTCGCATAGGCTTCGTATCTTCTCTGATTTTAACATAAAAGTTTACTTTTGTCAATTTCTCAATAACGGTTTTCACCTCTCTTTCTTTTTGAAAATTATAAAAGTCAACATATCCTTATGACTTTTTATAGGATTGCTTTAACTGTTAAAAGCCTCCTTACATGGATTCGGGGGCGGTTATCTTGAACATATCAAGGATATTGGCAATTACCGTCCTTGTTGCAAGGCACAAGGCAAGCCTTGCCTGCATAAGAGATGTATTTTCATTCTTGACACGGCACGCATTATAGAATTTATGGAACAGCGTTGCAACGTCATAAACATAACGGGTTATCCTTGACGGATCATAGTCCTTTGCAGATGACACTATCTCCTCAGTGAAAGCAGACAATTTATTGATAAGCTCAACTTCTTCGGGTGCTGTCAGCAAGGCATAATCTTCCTCTGTGCAGTCAACGGGCTTTATATTTTCCTGTGCAAGCATTTTAAGAATATTACATATCCTTGCGTGTGCGTACTGAACATAGTAAACGGGGTTCTGCGATGACTTCTCAACAGCCAAGTCAAGATCAAATTCAAGCGGTGTATTTGCCTCACGCAAGTTGAAGAAAAATCTTGCCGCATCTATCGGGATCTCATCAAGAAGTGTAACGAGTGTGATAGCCTTGCCGCTTCTCTTTGAAAGCTTCACTCTATCACCGTCTTTTACAAGGAATACCATCTGCATCAAAACGACATCAAGCCTTGAAGCATCTACCCCCAAAGCCGTAAGAGCCGCTTTCAAACGTGGTACATATCCGTGATGATCCGCACCGAGTACATCTATTGCTTTATCAAAGTTCCTTGTAACGAGCTTGTTATAGTGATAGGCAATATCAGGCACTACATAAGTCGGCAAGCCGTTGGAACGTACCAATACAAAATCCTTGTCTGCACCGAAAGCCGTTGCTTTGAACCAGACTGCTCCCTCCTGTTCATAGGTATGTCCCTTTTCCGTGAGAAGTGCAACTATGTCTTTTACTGCACCGCTGTTGTGCAGAGTGCTTTCTCTGAACCAATTGTCATACTTTATCCTGTATTTCAGCAAGTCCCTTTCCAAGCCCTCTATATTGAGCGGAAGGGCATACTCCACCAATGCCTTTCTTCTTTCATCGGAAGTCGCTTCAACGTACTTATCCCCATAAATATCCGCAAACTTCTTTGCATGGTCAATGATGTCCTGACCGTGATAAGCATCTTCAGGCATTTCATAGCCGTCTTTATATATCTGCATATATCTTATTTCAAGAGATGTTGCAAATTTTTCGATCTGATTTCCCGCATCGTTGACATAGAATTCTCTTTCCACATCGTAGCCTGCATAGTCAAGGACACTTGCAAGTGTATCTCCCAATGCACCGCCCCTTGCATTTCCAACGTGCATAGGACCTGTGGGATTCGCCGATACAAACTCCACAAGCACTTTTTTGCCCTGACCGTGATCGGAACGTCCGTAATTTTTGCCCTGAGTTTTTATCTCTTCAAGGACTGATGCATAAAACGACTTTGCATAGAAAAAATTGATGAATCCCGGACCTGCAATTTCGCATCTTTCAAGCCCCGTACCGTCAAGACTGATATTGTCGGTAATGATCTCTGCAATTTTTCTCGGTGCAAGTCTGAAAGCCCTTGCAGACACCATAGCGGCATTTGTAGCCAGATCGCCGTGTGAGCGGTCGGCAGGTGTTTCTATCGCAAAATCAGGCACTTGTGCCTCTTTGGAAAGTGAACCCGCCTCCTGTGCCTTTTCAAAGGCGTTTATCAAAGCCTGTTTAAGATTATTTACTGTTTGATTAGCTGATGACACTTTTTCCAGCCTCCTTGATATTGATACTGAGTTCGTTGATGCTTGCCAGCTCCGACTCCACATCTATCGTATAATGCACTTTCACAGTGCCGCCGCTGTCATCAAGATCAACTTCCACACTGTTTGTGAATACTCCCAGTGAGATCATGCCGAAAGCCGTTGCATACTCGCATTTGTGACGTACCCCCTGCTCCAGCATGAGATTATGTTTTTCCGTACCGCCCTTCATAACTGTCACTATGTTATCAGGTGATACCTTTATAGTAGTCTTGTAAGTCTGCTTGGGATTCATCGTATCATACTCTGTATAGGAAATATACCTGCTGCCGTTTTTCTTGACATATGAAGCCATTGTTTGCAGGTCTATCTTATCGGAGCTGCCCTCAACGGTCTGCTTTCCCTCAACAGACAGAATATAATTTTCTTCCATTTTTTCCTCCGATCTCAATGTACGTTGTTATAGGGTGATGTGGTAGACATCTTCCATATCGTTTTGTCCGAGAAATATTTGTGCCGTTTTTCTGAAGTCGTCAACGGTGTCACTCACATAATAGATGCATTCGCCTTTTTTACCGCTTTTGTTCAGAAGGTCTTTCTGTTCAAGCATTTTTGCCGCATAAACAGCGGTTTCCCTGCCGGAATCGATGAGCGTTACTCCGTCCCCCAAGTAATCCTGTATTGCCTTTGCAATGATCGGAAAATGAGTACAGCCGAGTATCAAGGTATCAATACCTATATTTTTCAGCTTTTCAAGGTATCTCTCTACAATAAGCTGTACTATTTTATCATCTTCGGAAATAAAGCCGTTTTCAACAAGGGATACAAATAAGGGACATTCCTGCTGATAGACCTTGAATTTTTTGTCTTTAGCAAGAATGGCTTTTTTATAGGACTTACTGCTGACGGTGGCAGAAGTGCCTATCACACCGATAATGCCGTTTTTAGTGGCATTGACAGCCGCCTGTGCAGTCGGCTGCACTACCCCCGTGAACGGTACAGGCAATACATTTCCCAAATCCGCTGCAACGGAACTTACCGTTCCGCAGGCGGCTATTATCATCTTCACTCCCTTTGAAAGCAGAAAGGAAGCATCCTGTTCGGCATATTTGATGATCGTCCGGTCACTCCTGCTTCCGTAGGGTACACGGGCGGTATCACCAAAATACACGATATTTTCATTCGGAAGGACTTTTTCAAGCTGCTTGACAGCCGTCAGTCCTCCAAGTCCCGAATCAAAAATGCCTATTGCACTGTCTGACATCATAATAATTACGTCCTTTCAAATGCAAGTTCAATGAGCTTTTCAACAAGCTCTCTGCCCCCTATACCCGACTTTTCCATGAGCTTCGGATACATACTTATAGATGTAAATCCCGGTAAAGTGTTTATTTCATTGAGAAGTATCCTGTTATCCTCCGTGACAAAGAAATCCACTCTTGACAGTCCCTTACAGCCTATAGCACAGTATGCTTTGACGGCAGTTTCACGTATCTTTTCAATGACCTCACTGTCTATCCTTGCGGGAATGAACAGCAGAGAATTGGCATTATTGTACTTTGCATCATAGTCATAAAATTCACTTGCAGGAGCTATCTCCCCCACCGTCGATGCAAACGGTCTTTCATTTCCCAAAACAGCACATTCCACTTCTTTTCCCACTATCGTTTCTTCAAACAGGATACGGCTGTCCTCTTTGGCAGCCGTTTCAATGGCTGTCATAAGTTCGGCTCTGTTGTTAGCCTTGCTGATACCCACAGATGAACCTGCATTGGCAGGCTTGACGAATATCGGATAGGCAAGTGCTTTCTCCACCTTGTTCACGCAGTCAGCAGGCGATCTATGATATTCATGGGAATAGCACCATGTAAATGCTGCCTGATCTATGCCGAGAGCTGCAAATATAATGTTAGCCGTTACCTTGTCCATGCAGTCCGCTGATGCAAGCACTCCGCAGCCTACATAGGGTATGCCCGACATCTCAAACAATCCCTGTATAGTGCCGTCCTCGCCGTTCTTCCCGTGAAGCACAGGGAATATCATATCAAGGCGTACCGTTTCACATTTGCCCTCAGACATTATGACCATGCCGTGTACGGACGGGGCGGGAGCGATAAATGCTGTTTTATTGTTTTTGTCATTCTCCCATGAACCGTCCTTTATGGCTTCGGTATCACCTGTATACAAAAGCCATTTGCCCTGTTTGGTAATGCCTATGGTGAATATGTCATATTTCTCCTTCGATATCTGACTTATCACATAAGTCGCAGATATTCTTGAAATCTCGTGTTCGGAAGACTTTCCGCCGAATACCACCGCTATTTTCTTCTTATCCATTCTATACATCTCCTTACATTCTAATATAATAACATATATTTCACTCTCTTGCAATTATAAATTGATATTTGATATTTTAGAACTTAACCTAATACCTTAAAATGTTTTGTGCAAAGTGCCGAATATTTGGAAAATTTTATGTAAAATACGAAAAAACACTTGATTTTTATTACAGATGATGTTATTATCGTTAAGGATTTGTTACAAGTTTGAAACATTTTTTGAGGATAGTTAAAAAATTGTAAAAACATAAATTTACTGAAATGATCCGAAAGGGGAATTTATTCAATGAAGATCGTTAAAAAAAGTATCGTAATATTTCTTTCACTGACTATCGCTCTTTTGACGACCGTTACAGGTCTGATGCCCGTATCGGCTCAGTCAAGTTCCAATATCGGCTTGTGTGCCCACTGCTTCACGGCTTACTGGGAAGGTTGGAGTTATGTATGGGGTGCTGCTTCATACGGTGCAGTCGATTGTTCGGGACTCATCTGGAGTTACAACGGTGTCGGCGGTATCAGAACTGATATGCTTGCCGCATCAAGTGAATGGGGTTACGTTTACAACGGTATCCCGAATATACATGGTCTCGGACTTCATCATCCCGGTCATGTCGGCGTATATGTAGGCTCAGGCATGGCGATCGATGCTCAAAGTCCGAGTCTCGGTATCGGCTACCATAATGCTTACAGTGCTTCATGGGTAGAATGGTTCAAGATCGCAGGTGTTTCCTATCCCTATCAAGGCTGGGTACTCCTTAACGGCGAATCCTTCTACTATGAGAACGGTCAGTACCTCTCCGATACTTCAAGAACTCTTGATGGCGTTACATATACCTTCAACAGTGCAGGTGTTTCCGATATAGCTCCTCCTGCAAGTGCATATGAGGATACGGACTATTCCGCTCCCGTTCAGGAACAGCCTTATTACTATGAAGAACCCGTTTACTACTATGAAGATAACAACAACTATTATGTTGAGGAAAGCAGCGAAGAAGAAAGCTATTACTATGAAGAACCTTCCAGAGAACCCGAAGTACAGCCCTCTGTAGTCGAAGAAACAAGTGTTCAGGAAGTTTCAAAGGAAGAAAGCAAGGAAGAATCCAAAGAGGAATCTAAAGAAGAATCCAAGCAGGAAAGCAAAAAAGAGGAATCAAAAGAAGAGTCCAAGAAAGAAGAAAGCAAAGCTGAAGAACCTGTTGTCGAGGCTGTTGATGAAGTTGTAGAGCTTATCGCAGAGTACGGCTACAAGGATGACGCTGAAAGCAAAACCGTTTCTTCTATCCAGACAAGACTTTATGAACTCGGCTATATCCATGAAAAGGCTTCCGGCAGCTATGACGATCCTACCGTAAATGCCGTTATGCTCTTCCAGAGCAAGAATGACCTTGAGATCTCAGGTATCGTTGACAGCAAGACTTACAGAGTCCTTAAATCAAATGATGCTCAGTCAAATTTCAGCATCCTTTCAAACGGCACGTTTGATGAAGCAGGCAAGATCCCTGTACAGTCCCTTCAGACAAGACTCACTGAACTTGAATACTACTATGACGATATAACAGGCTTCTACAGCGAACTCACCGCAAGTGCGGTAAGACAGTTCCAAAAGGACAATAAGATAAAATCAACAGGCATAGCAGATGTCGATACTCAGCTTCGTATCTTCAGCAGCAAGGCTAAGAAAAATCCCAATGCAGGCAGTGCTGTATACGGTACCAGCGGCTCCGTTATCACAAAAATGCAGAAAAGACTTATCGAACTTCGTTACCTCTCAGGTATCGTGAGCGAGAAATTCGATGATCCCACTCTTGAAGCAGTTCATGCTTTCCAGAATGCTTCAGGCTTTGAAGAATCAGATATGATGACTGCAGAACAGCTTGAACTCCTCTACTCCGACAAGGCTGTTAAATCTCCTGATTACAGTGTCCTCAAGTACGGCTATGCAGGCGATGACGTTGCTCAACTCCAGTCAAGACTTGCCGCTCTTAACTACTATGACGGCAAAACTTCAGGTGTCTACAGCAATACTCTTGTAGAAGCTGTCGAAAAATTCCAGAGCGACAACAACATTGATGTTACAGGTAATGTCGATGAACAAACTCTTGACCTCATCAAAACTGAGGCTCAGAGAGAGACCGCTCATATCGGCGAAACTATCGTCCTTAAAACAGCCGCTATCTCCGATGAGGCTCTCGCAGGTATCGCTGACAGCAAATCTGTTGAGATCGATGTCGATACTCCCGATGAAAACTCTCCCATTAAGGATACCATAACACTCAGTGCTGTACTTGTTGCAGCTTCCGCTCTCGTTATCGTATTCACTAAGGGACTCAAAAGAAATGCTAAGAAAACAAAAATATAAATCCATCATCCTCTCAGCAGTCAAGTAATTGACTGCTGATTTTTTTGTTGAAATAGTGTAAAAACTTTCCCAAATTTCAGCATAGTATATAAACTTAATTTTACCGTATTGAAAAATCTTTCAGTTGCAATTATAATATATTACAAATATT
The DNA here is from genome assembly GCA_902800005.1 of uncultured Ruminococcus sp. Taxonomy (GTDB): domain Bacteria; phylum Bacillota; class Clostridia; order Oscillospirales; family Acutalibacteraceae; genus UBA1213. Next base: position 6,695 of record CADCCP010000076.1, read on the forward strand.
AATAAGGTGATGGTGATAATGAAAAAACAAACTTTTTACAGGATCATCTCGATAGCAATAATCGCCGCTATTCTTGGTTCTGCACCTGTCGGTTCTCTCAGTACCCTTGCCCTGAACGAAACCGACTCTGCCAAACAAACTGCCCAATCATTACCGCTTGAGAATACATCCTACATCTTGTCTGAAAAGATCTCCTTCGGTGACTCCGTAAAAATGTACGGCTCTGCAACAGGCGGTGTCGGTGACTATCAATACGCTTACTACTGGAAACAGGCAGGTACTGAAAATTGGGGGGGGAGTCGGTTTCAGTTCCGAGACCGAAAAATCTTTCAAACCTACTAAGGAAACAATTTACAATGTCTGCATTAAAGTCAAAGACGGAAACAATACCGTTTCTGCCGTATACTTTGATGTGGAAGTAAAGAATGACTTTGCCAATACTTCCACCATAAGTGCGGAAAGCATATCACTCGGCGAAGAAGTCATAATGTACGGCTCTGCAACAGGCGGTGTCAGTGACTATCAATATGCTTATTACTGGAAACAGGCAGATACTGAAAATTGGGGTGGGTTCGGTTTCAGTTCCGAAATACAAAAGTCCTTCAAGCCTACTAAGGAAACTACTTACAATATCTGCATAAAGGCAAAAGACAGCAACGGCATAGTTGCAATTCAATACTTTGACGTTGAGGTCAAAAACAATTTCGTGAACACCTCAACCATCAGTTCGAGAAACATCTCACTCGGTGAAGAAGTTATCATGTACGGTTCTGCAACCGGCAACATAGGTGATTGCACATACGCTTATTACTGGAAACAAGCAGGTGCTGAAAAATGGGGCGGATTTGGATTCAGCTCCGAAGTACAAAAGTCATTCAAGCCAACCAAAGAAACCACTTACAATGTCTGCATAAAAGTAAAAGACAGTACAGGCACTGTTGCAGTGGAATACTTTGAAGTTGAGGTCAAAAAC
>CADCCP010000077.1 GCA_902800005.1 uncultured Ruminococcus sp.
CACCAAATGTATTAGGATAATTTCCGAAAGCAAGCACATTGAACAAGGAATGAAACATAAAAGTTGTTTTTATAACTTTTTATAAGTTTTCAGTAACGGGTAATAATGGGAAAAATAATAGCTGTGACGAATCAAAAAGGCGGTGTCGGCAAGACCACAACTGCTGTAAATACTGCAGCAGGAATTGCAAAGCTTGGCAGTAAGGTGTTGCTTATCGATACCGACCCACAGGGAAATGCTACAAGCGGTGTCGGAGTGGATAAGAGGTCTGTAAAGTATTCTTCATACAGTATCATGGTTGATGACATAAAGGCAGAAGATGCGGTGATACATACGGAATTTGAGAATCTTGATGTGATAGCATCAAGTATCGAACTGGCAGCGGCAGAGCTTGAGTTGGCAGACTTTGAACACAGGGAAGGCAGATTAAAAAATGCTCTTGCCGGTGTAAAATCGGAGTATGATTTTATATTAATAGACTGTCCGCCATCGCTTGGACTGATCACGACCAATGCTCTGTGTGCATCGGACACGATCCTGGTTCCGATACAGCCTGAGTATTATGCACTGGAGGGCTTGTCGCAGTTGATGGCTACGGTAAGACTTGTAAAAAGAAGATACAATCCTTATCTTGAAATAGAAGGAGTATTGCTTACCATGTATGATGGAAGACTGAATCTGACACAGCAGGTAGTCATGGAAGTAAAGAAATTCTTTCCGAAGAAGGTATTTTCGTCAGTCATTCCTAGAGGTGTACGACTTTCCGAAGCACCAAGTTTCGGTATGCCGATCATGTATTTTGACAAGTCGTGCAAAGGTTCGGCAGCGTATATGGAATTGTCGAAAGAGATCATTGAAAATAGTAATAAATAAAAACGTATTGGAGAGTGATAAGGAATGGCAGCCAAAAGAGGCGGTCTCGGAAAAGGTCTGAGTGCTATATTTCTTGAGAACGACAATGAAAGTTCGGGAAGCACAGTTTTGCCGATATCCGAAATAGAGCCGAATCGTTCACAGCCAAGGCATGATTTCGATGAAGAGAGCCTGAGGGAGCTTGCAGACTCTATTGCAGCACATGGTGTATTACAGCCGCTGCTTGTCAGACCGATGGCAGAGGGGGGATATCAGCTTGTTGCAGGAGAACGCAGATGGAGAGCAAGCCGTATGGCAGGATTGTTTGAAGTACCTGTGATAATAAGGGAAATGTCCGATCTGGAAATGATGCAGATATCTATGATAGAGAACCTGCAGAGAGAAAATCTGAATCCTGTTGAAGAAGCAATGGGATACAGGGTATTGATGGACGAGTATCATCTTACACAGGAAGAGATCTCAAAAGCGGTAGGAAAAAGCCGTCCTGTTATAGCAAATGCACTGAGGATATTGTCGCTGCCGAAGGAGATACTCGATATGGTGAGCGAAGGAAAAATGTCTGCAGGTCATGCAAGAGCGTTGCTGGGATTTTCGGATAAAGCCGAGCAGATGAGAGTAGCAAGAGCGATCCCGGTCAAAGATCTGACGGTACGGGATGTAGAAAAACTTGTGAGGAGCTTTGAAAAGCCCGATAAGAGAGAGATGGAGATCTCTCATGAAAACACATTTTTTGGGGAAGTTGAGCTTGCTTTGAAGGAGTACCTGAAGAGGAAGGTCAAGGTCATAGGCAAAGGTGAAAAAGCAGGTATTTTGCAGATAGAATTTTATGACGAAGAAGATCTTGCAGAGATCGCAAGACTTTTTGCAGAAAAATAGTGGAATATTTCGGTGACATATGTTATAATGTTTGTTGTCCGATATTTTATGAAAAGGAGCTATACAAAGATGATCGATATCAAGTATTTAAGAGAAAAGCCCGAAGAGATCAAGGCAAAAATAAAGAAAAGGGAAATGGATCTTGACAGTATCGTAGATGAGATACTGGTAGTTGATGCACAGAAGCGTGAGCAGATGGGCAGGATCGAGGCTATGAAAGCGGAAAAGAATGCTGCAAGCAAGCAGATACCGCAGATCAAAAAGGCAGGCGGAGACGTTTCGGAGATCATGGCAAAGATGAAAGAGATCGGTGTGCTGATAGCTGATGGTGAATCCGCCATAAAGGAGCTTGATGACAGGCAGACAGATCTGTTGTTGTCGCTTCCGAACCTGCCGGATGATGATGTATGTGCAGGCGGCAAGGAGCAGAACGAGCCTGTAAGATATTTTGGAGAGAAGCCGCAATTTTCCTTTCCTATGAAGAATCATGTTGAACTTTGCGAAGATCTGGGAATGATAGATTACCAGAGAGGTGCGAAGATAGCGGGAGCAGGAAGCTGGATATACAGGGGCTGGGGTTCAAGGCTTGAATGGGCACTGCTGAATTTCTTTATCAATGAGCATATCAATGACGGATTTGAGTTCATACTTCCGCCGCATATGCTTGGTTATCAGTGCGGTTATGTGGCAGGACAGTTCCCTAAGTTCAGGGACGAAGTTTACTGGATACAGAATCCGACGAGCAATGATGAGAAGTTCATGTTGCCGACGGCTGAAACAGCACTTGTGAATCTTCATAGAGATGAGATCATACCGACAGAGGAACTGCCGAAGAAGTACATAGCCTATACGCCTTGTTATCGCAGGGAAGCCGGAAGTTATCGTTCTGAGGAGAGAGGGATGATAAGGGGACATCAGTTCAATAAAGTTGAGATGGTGCAGTATACAGAAGATGACAAGTCGGATATTGCATTCAAGGAACTTGTTGAGAAGGCAGAGAGATTGGTGCAGGAACTTGGACTGCATTACAGGCTGAGTAAGCTGGCAGCAGGCGACTGTTCATTCTCTATGGCAAGGACATATGATATAGAAGTATGGATACCGAGCATGGAGATATATAAAGAAGTAAGTTCTGCCTCTAATGCCCGTGACTATCAGGCACGCAGAGGAAACGTGCGTTACAGAGGCGAAGATAAGAAGCTGCATTTTGCCCATACACTGAACGCATCGGGACTTGCAACGAGCCGTGTGATACCTGCAATAGTGGAGCAGTATCAGAATGAAGACGGTTCTGTTACAGTGCCGGAGGTACTCCGTCCGTACATGGGAATTGATGTTATCACTAAATAAATGTTTCACGTGAAACATTTCTGAATGTGGAATTAGAAGTGAGGAATGAGGAACGGTAATATTTCTCATTCCTTTTGTTCTGTGAAAGTTTTCAACCAAGTTTTCAACATACGTTGAAAACTTGGTTGAAAAATAAAGATCTGTCAGTAAAAAACGGCTTGAGCAGCGAAAAAATGTTGAAAAGTCTGTTGAAACTCTTGAAAACTTTTTAAAAGCGGCGGAAATAGTGTCGAAATTAGAGAAAAGTTGCACATTTTTTGAATGGAAACTTGAAAGAAAATCTACATAAAAATAAGAAAAAATATTCCGTAAAGGAATAATAAATTATGTGTATATGATATAATTAGACATTAAATATATAAAAAAAATAAGAAAACGGAGGAGATCAGAGGATGCTTACAACAAGCTATATGGAGAAGTTTGGAAAAGAGGGGCTTACATTTGATGACGTTTTGCTGATACCGGGAGAGTCGGATGTACAGCCGAGAGATGTTGACATAAGCACATGGATCACGAAGAAGATCAAGCTGAATACACCTCTTATCACGGCTGCAATGGATACGGTAACGGAAACGAGAATGGCAATAGCGATAGCTCGTGAAGGCGGTATGGGAATAATCCATAAGAATATGGGGATAGAACAGCAGGCAGATGCCGTTGACAGGGTAAAGCGTTCCGAAAATGGAGTAATAGTGAATCCGTTTTTTCTGACACCGGAGCATTATGTGTATGATGCGAACAGACTTATGGCAAAATATAAAATATCAGGTGTGCCGATATGCGAGAACGGCAAGTTGGTTGGATTGATAACAAACCGTGATTTGAGGTTCATGGATGAAAGCGATTACAGCCAGAAGATCTCACAGGTCATGACGAATAAGGATATTATAACGGCACCGGTGGGAACTACACTGAAGGATGCCCAGCAGATCTTGAAAATGCATAAGATAGAGAAGCTGCCGATAGTGGATGAACACGGTATGTTGAAGGGACTTATTACTATAAAGGATATAGAGAAATCGGTGCAGTATCCGAACAGTTCAAGAGATCATAACGGAAGATTGCTGTGCGGAGCAGCGATAGGAACAACGCCGGATGTACTTGACAGGGTAGCGGCACTGGTGGAAGCACAGGTAGATGTACTTGTGCTTGACTCGGCACACGGACATAATGATAATGTTATAAAGTCAGTAAGCAAGGTAAAGAAGGCATTCCCTGAAGTTCAGCTCATTGCAGGCAATGTTGCAACAGCAGAGGGTACAAAGGCACTGATAGATGCAGGAGCAGACTGTGTAAAAGTAGGCATCGGACCCGGTTCTATATGCACAACAAGAATAGTTGCAGGTATAGGTGTACCTCAGATCACTGCAATATTTGATGCAGCAGAGGAAGCATCAAAGCATGGCATACCGGTCATAGCAGACGGCGGTGTGAAGTATTCCGGAGATATTGTGAAAGCATTGGCGGCAGGCGGCAGTGTAGTAATGATAGGTTCTCTTGTTGCAGGATGCGAGGAGTCGCCGGGTGAAACAGAGATATATCAGGGCAGACAGTTCAAGGTATACAGAGGCATGGGCAGTCTTGGAGCGATGGGCAGAGGCAGTGCTGACAGGTACTTCCAGTCAGGCAATAAAAAGCTGGTACCTGAGGGCGTTGAAGGCAGAGTACCTTATAAGGGAGCTTTGTCGGATACGATTTATCAGTTGGTAGGTGGTCTGAGAGCAGGCATGGGCTATACAGGCTGTGCAAACATACAGGAATTACATGACAAGGCGAGGTTTGTAAGGATCACGGGAGCAGGCTTGAAAGAGAGCCATCCGCATGACATCCAGATCACTAAGGAAGCACCAAACTATTCCTACAACGGATGAATTTTAATTAACAATTGATGATTATTTTACAGGGCAGATGAGTTTTTATATCTGTCCTGTTTTTTTTATACGCCAATTGTTACAAAAAATATTTTATTTGTTGGTGTATTTTTATATATTGACAAAGCGTTAAAATGTTTATATCATTATAATCGGGTAGTTATTAATTTTATAATTAATTGTAATGGGGTGTTTTATTATGAAGAAACGAATATTAAGTGCATTGATGGCATTGTGTATGGCAGGAAGTGCAGGCGGGGTATTGATGAGTGCATCAATGCCTGTTGAGGCGGCGAATGTGATATATATACCGAGGAATTATTATTTGAACGTACCTACGAAGGAGCAGATGATAGAGAGATATAATGAACTGCTGTTTGATGTGGGGCAGAATATCAGTTATGAAAGGGATTATTCGTTTAAGAATCCGTTTGTACCGGGCGAGGTCGGCAAGAGTGATAAAATGAACGCATTGAATATACTGAATTACTGCAGGTATATTGTAGGGTTGCCTGATGATATAAGGCTGAATGAAGAATACAGCGGAGATGCACAGGCAGTGGCATATCTGAATGCATTCAATGGGAATACAGCGTATTATAATGAACAGAGGGATAATTTCCCAAATATGCTGTATCAGAAAGCGGAGGTCGCAAGGCAGAAAGTAGTCATAGGAGCGGACTGCGATAATATAGCAGATGCGGTGCTGAGTTGCTGGACAAAGGACTTGTATGATAAGAATATACAGGGTGCAAGCTATAAATTTATGGCACTGAGTATGCAGATGCAGGAGATAGGTTTCGGACAGGTAGATAATCAGTATGCAGTGTACACATACGATCGTTCAAGGAAAGATCACTTTGCAGATGATTATGTTATGTGGCCTGCAGAGAATATGCCGTATGAGCTGTTCAAAAACGGTGCATTTGCGTTGCAGTTGGGTGACGGTTACGGCAGACCGAAAGTAGAAGGTGTTACAGTAGATATAAAGTCTGAAAAGACGGGAGAGCATTGGCATTTCACGGGAGCGAATGTTCCGGAGAACTGTCACATGAGTGTACATCAGGACAGTTATGATGAATGTCCGTGTTTGATATTCGGAGTGAACAGCAAGTTTTCATGTGATGATAAAGTAAGTGTGAAGATAACAGGATTGTCAAAGAACGGCAGGAGTGTCACGGTTGAAAGGACGGTAAATTTCTTCAGTCTTTCAAATGTAACGCTGAATGCAGAGAACGTCACACTTGGAGAAGGAGAGGAATATCAGCTTGAAAGTGAGATATTCACGGCGGATACAAGGAATAATAACAGTATTGCATATATATCGGATAATGAAGATGTTGCAGTGGTATCTGAGGACGGTCTTGTAAGGGCACTGAAAGCAGGTACAGCGACTATAAAGGCAGAGCTGCCTAACGGAGCTTATGCTGAGTGCAAATTCACGGTAAAGAGACCGCCTGAAACGGTCGAGTTTACTAAGAGCATAACGAGTGTTTTTATTGGGGAGACGGTAAATATATCATCTCTTATCAAGACCTCAAAGGGAAGTACATCTTTGTATAATACTTATACATCGGATAATAAGAAGGTATGTACGGTAGATGACGAGGGCAATATCACGGGTGTCGGAGCAGGGATCACGATGGTGAATGTCAAGACATATAACGGTGTCACAGCGAAGATACAGGTGATAGTGAGTAAATTGTCTGAGATAGAGAACCGTTCCAAAATTTCAGCGAAGGAGATCATGTTGGGTGACAGTGTTACAGTGAGTGCAAGAGCGGCAGGCGGTGCAGGAACATTCACCTATGAAGTATCTTATAAGAAAGTGTCTGATGAAAAATGGACAACGGTTCAGAAATACTCAAAGAATACAACAGTTGCGGTCACACCGAAAGCGGCAACAGATTATGAGATAAAGGTCAGTGCAAAGGATAAACTTGGAAATATAAATGAGCAGGTATTCAATGTCACGGTGAAATTGCCGTTTGCGAACATCACGGAAGTAAAAGACAGTATTGCATTCGGTGAAAGTCTTATGATCCATGCGGAAGGTCAGGGTGGTACAGGTCAGTATCAGTATGCTGTGCAGTACAAAAAGGCAAGTACATCAAAGTGGACGACTGTTCAGAATTACAGTGAAAATGCAGACATCAAAGTGACACCGAAGGCACAGACGGAATATGATATATGCGTGAAGGTCAAGGACAGTGACGGCACTATCGACAAGAAGTTTTATAAACTGTCGGTAACGGCAAAGCTGTCAAATGTATCAGTGCTTTCGGCAGAGGAAATAAAGTTTGGCGATACAGTAACGACTTTCAATAAAGGCGAGGGCAGTACGGCTCCGTATACATATGCGGTTTATTACAGGAAAGCCGGTACGAATAAATGGACGACCATGCAGAATTTCACGGATAAAACCGAAACGGTTATTAAACCGAGAGCGGCAGTAAAATATAATGTATGCGTGAAAGTAAAGGATTCGTATGGCAATATTGCTAAAAAGTATATGGATTTTAATGTAATTGAGTGATATTTTGACGGAGAATGAAGGAAACTTCATTCTCCTTTTTGTATATTTGTGACTATTAAAATACGATTTGTATAAGTTAAAAGTTTTTTTAAAAAAGGTGTTGACAA
>CADCCP010000078.1 GCA_902800005.1 uncultured Ruminococcus sp.
TTGATACAGTCGGTTTTTTGTTATTTAACTTTGAAAACACCGTGTTTGTTGGGAGGGAATTCTTTGACAGTTGTTTCACCCGTCTGTTCATCTATTTCAACGGTGGTATATTGTCCGGCATATCCTATAGAACCGGGATTTATAACGATCATATTATCTTCAAGGACGGTAAGCTGATCATGGGTGTGACCGAAGAAGATAATATCAGCCTTTTCCTGCTGACCGAGATATGTGAGATTCATGAGACTTTCCTTGACACGCTGTATATGACCGTGAGTGATGAGAAGTTTTTTATTGCATAAGGTGAAAGTCTGCAAGGCGGCAAATTCACAGTACCAGTCGCAGTTGCCTTTGACACACAAGTATGTTTTATTTGGAAACTGCTTTTGAACAGCCTGAATGTCGTTGTGACCGTCACCGCAGAATACCACTATTTTTGCATCATTGTGTTTTTTGAGAGCCTTCAACATGGGCATATGGTCTCCGTGAGAGTCTGAAAAAGCAATTATCTTCAATGTAAAAAACCTCCTTTTGAAATTCATAATTCATTATGTATTGTGCATATAATTTAAAACGTAACGGATACTTTCCGAAATCCCGAAAAAGCGTGGTGAGATCTATGGAAAAACACGATAAAGAAAGTACGGAAAAACTTTTCAATTCACTGTCGCCCGAACAGCAGAAAAAGGTTCAGAACATACTTTCCGACAAGAACAAAACGGCTGAGATACTCAACAGTCCGCAGGCACAGGCGATCCTGAAAAAACTTACGGGGGGAAAATAAATGGAAGATATGTCCCGTAAGATAAACGAATTGCTGAGTGATCCGCAGATGATGGAGCAGATCAAGGGATTGGCAGGGCTTCTCGGACAGTCACAAAAACCGCCCGAACCTGAACCGCAGAATACACTTTTACAGAATATGCCCGATCCCAACATGATAGGTACAATGATGAAACTTGCTCCTTTTTTGCAGTCGGCAGGCGGTGAAGATGACAGTACAAGACTTTTGAAAGCCCTCAAACCGTTTTTGAAAGGCGATCGTGCCGATAGGATTGACGGTGCAATAAGAATGATGGGATTCATGAAAATGCTGCCGTTGCTGAAAAACTCCGGCATAAACCTGTTTTAAATGAGGAATGAGAAGTGAGGAATGTTAAATATTTCTCATTCCTCGTTCCTAATTTCTAATTTAACGAAGGTGATGATATGACGGAAAGTGAAATGCGGAAAATGCAGGAGGAAGCAGTAAGACGTGCAGAGGAAATGCAGAATCGTGCCAAAGCACAAATGCACCGACAGCCACAGCCCGAACCGCCACCGCCGCCCCCCGTAAAAAATGAAAACATTGTTGAAGAACGTCCTGTAATGCAACCGGAAAAGCCTAAACAGGAATCAAGCGGCATATTTGAAGCACTCATGAAAGACAAAGAGCGAACCCTCATTCTGTCATTGATACTTCTCTTAATGGACGAACAGACCGATAACAGTCTTATACTTGCCCTACTTTATTTATTGATATAGCGATAATTGCACATTGCACATTGCACATTGCACATTGTACATTGTACATTGTACATTGTACATTGCACATTGCACATTGCACATTGCACATTGTACATTGCACATTGCACATTGCACATTGTACATTGTTAATTGCGTACTTGTCCGTCGCCCTCGATGATGAATTTCATAGAGGTGAGTTCATTCAGTCCCATAGGACCTCTTGCATGGAGTTTTTGAGTGGAAATGCCTATTTCAGCACCGAGTCCGAACATTCCGCCGTCTGTGAAGCGTGTCGATACATTGACGTAAACGGCAGCAGAATCAACTGTTGAAGTGAATATTTTTGCATTTTTATAGTCTTTCGTGACGATACATTCACTGTGACCTGTGGAGTATTTGGCGATATGTTCGGTAGCTTCTTCAAGTGAAGATACGACTTTCACAGCAAGGATATAATCACCGTATTCTGTATCCCAGTCAAGTTCCGTTGCAGGAATTACACTTTCACCGAGAATTGCCCTTGTCTTTTCACAGCCACGCAGCTCAACATTTTTTTCATCAAGCCTTGCCTTTATCACGGGCAGGGCTTTTTCAGCGATATTTTCATGTACAAGAATGGTTTCGATAGCATTGCATACGGACGGTCTTGAAGTCTTTGCATTATAGATGATGTCGGCAGCCATGTTTATATCTGCACTTTCATCAACGTATACATGACAGTTTCCTGCACCCGTTTCAATGACAGGTACTTTTGCATTTTTAACAACAGCCTGTATAAGACCTTTACCGCCTCTCGGAATGAGTACATCAAGATAATCTGTAAGTTCCATGAGTTCAATAGAGGACTGTCTTGAAGTATCTTCGATAAGCTGAACGGAATTTCTGTCAAGACCGACACTTTCTATGGCATCCTGCATGATGTAAGTAATGCACTTGTTGGAATTTATAGCCTCTTTACCGCCACGCAAAATTACAGCGTTTCCGCTCTTTAAGCAGAGTACAGCAGCATCAGCCGTTACATTCGGTCTTGCCTCAAAGATGATACCGATAACTCCCAGAGGTACACGGACTTTTGTTATCTCCATACCGTTCGGTCTTGTACTGCCTGAAATAACAGTGCCGATAGGATCGGGCAATGCTGCCACTTCAAGAACACCGTCTGCAATACCGTCAATTCTCTTGTTATCGAGTTTAAGTCTGTCAAGGAGAGAGGCGGAAAGACCGTTTTTCACGCCGTTGTCAAGGTCGATTTGATTTGCAGATATAATTTTATCCGCATTTTCTCTGAGAGCCTTTGCAATAGCTTTGAGAGCGTCATTTTTCTTTTCACCTGCTGTAAGTAAAGTTCTTGACGCAATTTTAGCTTTTTTTCCCATTTCCTGAATTGTTGTCATAAGAAGTATTCCTCCATTTGTTGAAATATGAGAATATCATATCATAATCGAATGGAAAAATCAATCTCCATCTGCTTTAAAGTTGTAGATAGGTTTAATAACTTGCATGATTTCGGCGGTATCGGAAATGTTGTCAACAATGTCATTCATGGACTTGTAAGCCATAGGACATTCATCAAGAGTTGCACGGCTTACGGAGGTTGTATAAATGCCGTTCATTTGCTTTTTGAACTCGGACACGGTGAAATTCTGTTTAGCTTCGGAACGTGACATCAAACGTCCTGCACCGTGAGGAGCGGAGTAATTCCAATCTGGATTTCCCCTTCCGACACAGATCAAAGAACCGTCACGCATATTTATGGGAATGAGAAGTTTTTCACCCTTTCTTGCGGAAACAGAGCCTTTTCTTAAAATCATGCTGTCTGTGTCAATGTAGTTGTGGATAGTGGTGAACTGTTCCAAAACATGAAGTTTCATGCCGGAGATGATCTCGTCCATCATAGCTTTTCTGTTGAGCATGGCGAATTGCTGAACGATTTTCATATCATGGATATAATCTTCAAAAAGCTGACCTTGTGCATAAGCCAAATGTTTTGGTACTTCGGTATGTTTTGTATGAGTAAGTTTGGTAAGTTCTTTTTGTATCTGTTTTTCCTTGCCCTGAGATTTGAGAGTGGAAATAAGTTCATTTATTTCCGTTTGTGAGGACTGATTAAGAATCTTATAGGCTTCAAGCTGATAGTATTTTGCGACCTGCAATCCGAGGTGACGTGAACCCGAATGAATGACTATATAGAAATTGCCGTTGTCATCAATGTCGGCTTCAATGAAGTGATTACCGCCGCCAAGTGTGCCGATACTCAAAAGAGCCTTGTCATAGTTGATGTGATTAAAACAGCGGAGTTCAAGAAGGTCTATTTTATCGGCGTATCTGTGGGGTTTTGAGCGTACCGCAAAACCCGAAGGGATTTTCTGATAAATGAGTTTGTCAAGTTTCTGCACTTCAAGATAACTTTCTTTAATTCTGACGTTTTCCATGCCGCAGCCGATGTCTACACCTACAAGATTGGGTACGACTTTATCAGTGATAGTCATAGTTGTTCCGATGGTACAGCCTGCACCTGCATGAACATCGGGCATAATGCGGATAGTCTGATTTTCGGACATGGGTTGATTAAGGAGTTCTATAATTTGAGTTATGGCGTTTTGGTCGATAACGTCTGTAAAAACTTTTGCAGAGTTGTATTTTCCGTTTAAGATTATCATAGTGTCAAATCCTTTCTTAAAAATATTAGCCTGTTGAAATGCAATAAAAAAACGTTCCCGAACAAAACAGGAACGTGAAAATTGCATTGTAAAAACGTATTTGATACCTTTATCCCGATAACACGGCAGGGGAATAAAGTCTGACCTATCAACGCTTTCCGTACAGGCAAATTTTATGTTTCTGTTTGCTGAGTGTATGGAGTTTTGAAAGTATGTTCATGTATTTCGGCATAAAATTCACCCTCTTTCTGAAAATTATGGTGATATGGTAGCACGTTTAAAAAGATTTGTCAAGAGATTTGAATAAATTCAGTAAAATTGACGATGATCTAAATAAAAAAGAGGGGTGGAGTTTATGCAGAATATAGTAATATGCGGAGATGTCGGGGAAAGAAAATTGACAAAAACTATAATAAAGGCTTGTGAAATGAATGGCGGAGTGATGGTCTGTGACGGGGGAAAAGTTTATGAAACTTGTGAAGAACCGAGATTTTTTATAGTGACGGATATATGTGAAATGTCGTGCAGAGGGATAGTTGTATTGGGGGAGAATGTGGGAAAGTTAAAGTTAAGTGAAGATGTGACGGTGATAATTGAAGGGGAGAATGTCAGGGGATTGGAGATTTTAAAGGAACAGGGGTGTAAGAATGTAGTGACTTGTTCAATGAACAGGAGAGCGACATTGAGTATGTCGGGGATATATCCCGAAAAAGTGGCGAGTTTGCAGAGGGGATTGAAAACGCTTGACGGCGGAGTTATAGAGCCGTGTGAATTTGTGATAAAGTCGTGTGGAGATGAGATATATCCGATAATGGCGGCAGGTGCCGTAATGATATTGAGTGACGGGGAAGTCAGGGAAAAATACTGTTGTTGACAAACAAGAGAAAAAAATGTAAAATGTAAGTAATGAAATGGGGTGTGCAAATTGGAAGAAAGAGAACCTATAATCGTATTTGATAAAGTCAGTAAGGTATATACGCTGTATAAAAACAGTCGTGAACAATTTGCGGCGTTGTTCTATAATTCAAAGAAATTTAAAAGACACAAAGCATTGGAAGATGTGAGTTTTTCCATAAGAAAAGGTGAATCTGTTGCGATAATAGGCAGGAACGGTGCAGGAAAATCAACTGTATTGAAGATGGTAACGGGAGTTGCATTTCCTACATCGGGCAAGGTGTATGTTAAAGGCAGGGTTTCGGCATTGTTGGAACTCACGGCAGGATTTGTTCCCGATATGACGGGCAGGGAAAATATACAATTCAAGTGCTATGTTCTGGGACTTAAAGGTGACGAAATAAAGGAGATCGAAGAAAAGGCGATAGAATTTGCAGACTTGGGTGAATACATAGATCAGCCTGTCAGAACGTATTCATCAGGTATGCGTGTAAGATTGGGTTTTGCGATAAATATAAACACAAATCCCGATATACTTGTAATAGATGAGGCATTGAGTGTCGGAGATTCTACTTTCAAGAAAAAATGCAAGGATAAAATATCCGAAATGATAAATCAGGATATAACAGTAATATATGTCAGTCACAGCAAGGATATACAGGATTTCTGCGATAGGTGTATATATTTGCAGAAAGGCAAGGTCATATTTGACGGTACTATGAAAGAAACGCTTGAAAAATATCCTGAATTTGCCAAGTGATGAAAAAAATATATAAATACCTGCCAAAATTTATTTTTTCCTATTGAAAAAATGCATAAAATGTTATAAAATAGTATGTGATAAAAAGTGTGTGACGGGAGAGTTTCGTCTGCACTTTCAATAATGATCTGAAAGGATGTTGTAGAGATGAACTATCTTAACAAAAAGACAGTCGAGGATATCGACGTAGCAGGCAAAAAGGTACTTGTACGCTGTGACTTCAACGTACCGTTTGACGGAGAGGGCAATATTTCCGATCCCAAGCGTATCGACGAGGCTATGAAAACAATAAAGTATCTTGTTGACCACAATGCAAAAGTAATTCTTTGTTCCCACCTCGGCAGACCGAAGGGCGAATTCAATATGAAGTATTCACTTGCACCCGTAGCTGCATATCTTTCAAAAGCACTGGGCTTTGAAGTAAAGATGGCAACAGACGTTGTAGGCGAAAGTGCAAAGAGCATTGCCGCAGACCTCAAAGACGGTGAAGTTGAGCTTATCGAGAATGTTCGTTTCCATAAAGAAGAAGAAAAGAATGATCCCGAATTTGCAAAACAGCTTGCATCACTTGCAGAAATATATGTTAATGACGCATTCGGTACAGCTCACAGAGCACACGCTTCTACAGCAGGTGTTGCAGATTATCTCCCTGCAGTTTGCGGTTATCTCATTCAGAAAGAAATTTCCGTAATGGGCGGAGCATTGGCTGATCCCAAGAGACCTTTCGTAGCTATTCTCGGCGGTGCAAAGGTATCCGACAAGATCGGTGTTATCACAAACCTTCTTGATAAAGTTGATACTCTTATCATCGGCGGCGGTATGGCTTATACATTTATGAATGCTCTCGGCTATTCGATAGGTACATCTATCTGTGAAGCTGATAAAGTTGAACTTGCAAAAGACATCATGGCAAGTGCAAAAGAAAAGGGTGTTACATTCCTTATCCCCGAAGATACAGTAGTTGCTACAGAGTACAAGCCCGATGCAGAATACAAAGTAGTAGATTCCGACAAGATTCCTGACGGCTGGATGGGACTTGACATAGGACCTAAGACAAGAGAAAAGTTTGCAAAAGCTCTTGACGGTGCAGGTACAGTTGTATGGAACGGACCTATGGGCGTTTCAGAGTGGGAGAACTTTGCAGCAGGTACTATAGCAGTTGCAAAGGCAGTTGCAGAGAGTGGCTCTATTTCCATCATCGGCGGCGGCGACTCAGCAGCAGCAGTTGAGAAACTTGGCTATGCAGACAGAATGACACACATTTCAACAGGCGGCGGTGCATCACTTGAATTCCTCGAAGGAAAGATTCTTCCCGGTATTGCTTGCCTTAACGAGAAATAATTAACAATGTGCAATGTGCAATGTGCAATGTGCAATGTGCAATGTGCAATGTACAATGTGCAATGTGCAATGTGCAATTATGTTTGCGGATACATTGTTGATAAAAATAGTTGATTGAATGAAAAGTTAGCGTGTTGCTTATGTACAGCGGTAATGATAATTACACATTGTGAATTGTACATTGCACATTGCTAATTGAATTGTCGGGGCAGGGCGGAAAATGCCTTGTCCC
>CADCCP010000079.1 GCA_902800005.1 uncultured Ruminococcus sp.
AACAATAAAAAAATAAATCTGTCATAAAAATGCTTAATCATACACGATTCTGTGTGTTGCAGTGCGTATACGTCCGAAAATCTGCACTGCCGGATTTGCTTTTTTACGAACAGTTTTTAAAAAGTTCTCACGGCAGTTCTAATAAAACCATGATGATTTTTATTAGAACTGCCGTGATTAGTGAATATAAAAATGTGTTGATTTTATGGGATTTTTGAAATTGAAATTCTTAAAAAATCCTGTAAACATCGGGACTTTTGAGAGAAAAAAGTTCCTTTAAATTCTTTTATTTTCCGTGAACTTCCGAAAATATTTTCCGACTCGAAATCAGGTAGTCCGAAAGGGCTCGAGGGTTCGAATCCCTCACTCTCCATTCAAAGCCGCATGATACTGTGTCATGCGGCTTTTTGTTATTGACATCTTTATCATGATTTGGAGGAAGAGCTTTTTCGGAAGGAGCGTTTTTTGATGCTCTTCCTGTGGGGAATATCAGCGGAGAGGAATGCACATACAAAGAAATATATGGCAAGAGCAGTTAATCCTATGCAGTGTACAGCCTGCATGAAGACATTGTCGGGAAATATTTGTCTGAATATGTAATCGAGCAGTATCCAGACACCATCAAAGATGAATAAAAAAGAAGTGGGACGATAGAGTTTGTAAGTCCTCATTCTCGGAGCGTACATCAATGCCCCCATTGATATGCAGAATATTCCGCCTATAATTGCAAGAAGCATAAAATTCATATCCTTTCATTTGGTATCTGATACAATTATAGATTATCCGCATAAAAAAAGCAAGACAGAAATGAAATTCTGTCCTGTGATTTTTTATTTCAGTATGTAATGTCTTCTGAAACGCCGTCAAGCACATAGACTGTCACATCACGTCTGCCGAACTGACAACATTCATCGTATGTATTGTAGTAAAGGTCTACGATAGCTGTGCCAGCCCATAAAGCACCGCCTGTATCTCCTGCAACAGCGTAGCCGTAAACGACCTGACCGTCATTTGATACTATATACAAAATAGAGCCGTAGGGGATAATATCAGGATCAACTGCCACAACGCCGTAACGTGCAAGTCTGCCGGTAGCGGTCAAAGCCCCTGCAGGAGCATAGTAAGCTGTGCCTGAGCCTGTAAGCACTCTTGTATAATGAACTTGATTCCCGTTAACATCTGTAAGGATATTTGACGGCTCATTTGCAGAAACAGTACCCGAATAAGTATAAACTTGACTTACATATTCTTTTGTACCGTTGAGGACTACCTCATCAACAGGCTGTTTTGTGATCTTATTTTTAATTTCCTTTGAGGAATCGAGTTTGCCGTTTATATATTTTTCTTTGATAACGATGGTGCGTTCACCGTTGACACCCTGTGTTTCGACAGAGCTCTCACCTTTGTACAGGTCATCTGTATTTTGGTATACGGTGTTGTATGCGACCTCTTCAGTTTTTGTTATTTCCTTGTAGGTGACACTGCTGATAATTATACTCATATTTTCAGACACTGCCGTTTTTGTATCGACATTGATAACATCATTCTTATCGAGCTTTATATCAAGATAGGCAAGGGCATCTGCAACAGTGCCGGCAGGAACTTCCCTTATAAGTTTTTTGCCTCTGAGATCAACATTTACAGTAAAGAATCTTGCAATAGTTATCTCCATATCAGGTTCAAGCTGAGCGTTCTGAGAGAATGAAACGGAATCGCTCTTGCTGAGTGTGAGACCTGCGGCTTTGATGGCATCTGCAACGGTGCCTTCATTGAAGGTAAGTGTTTTTCTTGTCTTGCCGTCAACAACGTCCACGCTGAATGCACGCATGATGGATATATTGATGCTGCTTTCACTGTTTTCAGTGCAGACGATCTTATCATCTTCACCAAGTTTTACACCTGTTCTTTCAAGAATTGATTCTGTATCGGAATTGATAGTATTTATTGTAACGGTCTTGTCGCCGTCTGTGACGGTCACAGTTTTTGAAGTGGCAGTCACGGCTGCGGCGGCTGTCAGGCACACAGCACCCATGAGTGCGATCGAAACTGCTTTTTTAAGACCTGAAAAGTTTTTCTTTTCCATGATAATTAACTCCCTGTAAAAAGTGTAATGATTTTGTAATCCAATTCAAACTTGCAAGGCAATTATAAAACAAATATCCGTTCGTGTCAAATAAAAAAAATATATATTTTTGTGCATATTTCACAATGAAATATTTAAAAAAAACGTGGAAATAACTTTAAAAAGTGATTTATTGTGTTGAAAAAGGAAAAAATAAAGGAGACATATGTGCAAATTGCAGAAATCTTACAATTCGTAAAAAGAGTTACAAATATGTTACATTATTGCAAAAAAATCTAAATGGATATATAATAAAATCAGATACTGTAAAAATGAATGGAGAAATCATAATGGGTGAGAAAAATTACCAGTCGATCGGCAATTATTCTTATAACAGGCGAAGAAACAGAGAGCCTGTACAGAATGGAAACGATTTCAATTTTTCAAACGGAAACAATAACAGTCAGCCGCCGCAGAATAATTACAATAACGGTTACGGACAGCCGCAGCAGAATAATTACAGTAACGATTACGGACAGCCACAGCAAAAAATCATGCCTACATATCAGGGATATGATACTCCCATGCCCGAAAGTTATTCGGGAGGGCATCGTGCGGTAGAAGTGCCTATACCGAAAAAAATGAAAAAATCAGAAATTGTGACTCTGACATTTATTCTTATACCCTTTTTGTCGATGTTTTTAATTTTAGGTATTTCGGGTTTATTTGGATATAATGAGTCTTTTAATATTGTTATGCCGATTTGTATGCTTTTATCTATTGTTGGAGCAATATCAAGCATTATAGTGGGGGTTGTGATGGAGGATAGGCGGCTCAAAAGAGTATGCACTGTTCCGGTGACGGGACATCTTGTTGGTTATGATACCAAAATAGTTCATGTTCACAGAAAACATGGTCCTAATACTTACTATCACACATATGCACCAAAATATGAGATATTCATAAACAATCGTTATGAGATTCGTACACTTAACGACTATAAGAAAAGCAGTAATTTTCTTCAGCAGCGTAACCTTCTTGCAAATCTCGATGGCTATGAGATCATACGGAGCGGCAAGATCACTTGAACATGATAAAGGGAGATGTGATTTGAAATGAGTGACAAAAGGCAGTCAATAAACAATTACGTTTACAACAGGCGGAGAAACAGGGAGACCGAACAGGTACGCCATGAAAATGATTTCAATTTTTCCAACGAAAGCAGTATAGAAAATCATAATACATCTTCTTCCATGTACAACTCTTATGTATCCGAGAATGACTACAATTCTTATACATCTAATTATAATCAGCCGACACAACCCCAATACAATAATTATAATCAGCCGACGCAACCCCAATACAATAATTATAATCAGCCCTCGCAAGTCCCATATAATCGTTACGATCAGCCGCAGAATTTTGCTCCGACATATAATAATGCTCCCATGTTGAATGGGAATTTTGGCGGACATAATGCTGTAGAGATACCCTTGAGGGACAGAACGAAGTTATCAATGATAATTATTTTGATTTCTTTTATATTGATATTTGTTGTGACGATGGTGATAGGATTTCTGGGAACTGCGTTAAATTGGGATGGAAATGTGCTTATGATAGTGATGGTTACAGTATTTTTTATCGGATTCATCGGAGGGGGTGTAGGCATGGTAGGCAGTTCTGCCATTGACAGAAAGCAGTTAAGAAAAGTCTGTACAACTCCCGTACAAGGTACTCTTGTCGGATATGACAAACACCGTCGTGTACGTAAAAGACATCATTACAATGTATATGCTCCAAAGTATGAAATATTTATCAATAATCGTTATGAAATAAGGACGATAGATGATTTCAGGAAATCAAAAGGTTGGGACGATCGCATCAATCTCCTTGCAAATGCAGGCGGATTTGAGATAATACCTGCAACAAGAGCAGATCTGCCCAAATTTCATATTGGAATATCAGAAATAATATCTGCTATCATTATCATAGCGATTTTTGCATATTTACTGATACCTGCGATACAAAAGATGTAAAGGAAAGATACTATGAAGATGATATTCGATACCCATGCACACTATGATGACAAGGCATTTGACAGTGACAGAGACGAGCTTCTTGCAAATCTGTTTTCTGATAGTGTTGCATATATAGTCAATCAGGGAACGGATTTGGAATTGTCGGAATATGGTATACGGCTTGCTGAGAGATATGAAAATATGTACTGTGCTGTCGGCATACACCCTGAAAATATCACGGAAACAAGTCTTGATGACATTCAAAAAATAAAACGTATGGCAAGTCATTCCAAAGTTGTTGCAATAGGGGAGATAGGGCTTGATTATTACTGGGATATACCCAGAGAACCGCAGAAGTTGATTTTTGAGAAGCAGTTGGAATTGGCAAATGAACTTGATATGCCGGTCAACGTGCATGACAGGGAGGCTCATGGCGATACACTTGAACTTATCAAAAAATATAAGCCGAAGGGGATTCTGCATTGTTTTTCGGGCAGTGTCGAAATGGCAGAGGAAGTTGTAAAGCTGGGAATGTATATAGGCATGGGAGGAGTTGTGACTTTTAAAAATTCCAGAAAAGCTGTTGAAGTAGTAAAAGTCATACCGCTTGAAAGGCTCGTGCTTGAAACGGATTGTCCGTACCTTGCACCTGTCCCGTTCAGGGGAAAGCGTAATGATTCGAGTATGATACAGTATGTTGCAGAAAAAATTGCGGAGATAAAAAATATTTCTGCTGAGGAAGTTCTTGAAGAGACTTTGCACAATGCAAAGCGAGTTTACAGTATATGAGGTGTTTTTTATGAAGAAATTAAAGATATTTTTTGTTGTTATAATGACAATGGCGGTACTTATGTCGGTGACATCATGTTCTGTGTTCGGTTCGAGAGGCTACAGCGGTTGTACATCTTACAATTACAGCAGGGACTATTATTCCAATAATTCCGAGTATTACAGGGGCAGCTTTACTGATGCATACGGGAATTATTTCCCGGGCGGATACTATGACAGCTACGGAAATTTCTATGCGGATGACTATTATAATTATGATTACGGATATTATGAGGGATATTTTGATCCCGACGGATATTATCATGAAAATTACAACTGAAACGGAGATTTTATATGAGGAAGGCATTGATAACGGGGGCAAGTTCGGGTATCGGCAGGGATATTGCAAGATTACTTTCCAGCAGGGGCTGGCAGGTGATACTTGTTGCAAGGCGTGCAGACAAGCTGATGGAACTTAAAAAGGAACTTGGCAAGAATGCTAAATGTGTACGCTGCGATGTATCGCATGAAGAGGAATGCAGAAAACTGTATGATGTTTTCAAGGACAAGGATATAGAAATGCTCGTGAACTGTGCGGGATTCGGTTTATGCGGAGAGTTTACCGAACTGTCACTTGACAGGGAATTGCAAATGATAGACACCAATATCAAAGCAGTGCATATTCTTACAAAGCTGTTTCTGCGTGACTTCAGGCGTAAGAACAGAGGATATATCTTGAATGTTGCCTCAATAGCAGGATTTTTCTCAGGACCTCTCATGGCCACTTATTATGCCACAAAAAATTATGTTGTCAGTCTTACGGGAGCAATATATGAGGAGCTAAAGAGGGAAAATTCCAATGTCAAGATCAGTGCATTGTGTCCCGGACCTGTTGACACGGAGTTTAACAGTGTTGCACATGTCAGCTTTGCATCTGAGCCTCTCGACAGCAAGACGGTTGCACAGCAGGCAGTTGACGGTGTTCTGCAGGGAAAGTTATATATCATACCGTCTATGAAAATGAAGTGTCTGAAACTCGCAAAGAGATTTATGCCCGACAGGGCGATAACGCATTTCTGCTATACATTCCAAAAGAAAAAGCAATAGGGGAAATCAATGTGAAGAAAGTCAGGATAACGGTCATGAAGAAAGTTTGTCACAGTGACTTGATGGAGAAATACGAAAATCCCATAGAACACGCTTGTGATATGCAGACAGGACAGGTATTTATTTGCGAAGAAAATAAATGTCCCGAAGGATTGTGTGAAAGTGCATGGGGGAGTATGTCAGCATTTGTGATGGCACTTGCATATGGAGCGGAAGACATATACAACGGCTGGATGAAAAATAAAAAGTCCGTCATGATCTCATGCAATGACGGATTTCGTCCCGTTAGTTTTTTGATAGAAACGATAGAAGATTAAAGGAGAAAGATCATGCTGACAGTAAAAGATATAGAAGTTATGAATTTAAAGAATGCCATAAGGGGAGCAAGAAATCCCATGAACAGTTGGGCAAAGAGTGACAGTTTTTTCAATGAAAGCGGAGAGTATGTTTTAGGGGAGAATGACCTGTCTCTTGCGGTAAGGCTGAGGAAAGCGGGGAATGACCACAGAAAATTCATGCGTCAGATATTCGTTACGATGGATATAACAGCCCCGCTGTATTGGTGGAAAGAGTTTGACACTTACAAAGTAGGAACTGTTGCCAATTCAACGAGTACCATGCATAAAATAACATCAATGCCGTTTGACATATCGCATTTCAGTACGGACAAAATGGACACGGAAACGGTGGAATTCATGCAGGGAATAGTTGAATATCTCGAAAAACTCCGATCGAGATTTCTTGAAACGAAAGATAAAAATATATGGTATGATATAATACAGCTTTTGCCGTCAAGCTATAATCAGATGAGAACGTGTACGATGAACTACGAAAATCTTGTCAATATCTATCATGCACGTAAAAATCACAAGCTTGACGAGTGGCATACATTCTGTGACTATGTAAAGACATTGCCGTATGCGAATGAACTTATCATATGCGAGTAATATAAAAGCGATATGCCGTTATCGGCATATCGCTTTTTTGTGTTTAATCATAATATTCCGGGTTTGTCTCTTCGGAAATTTCTGTACTGCTTTCATCGGAAGATTCGTCAGACGGTTGGGATAGTTGTGCTATACAGTCATCTATTTGTTGTTTAGTGCGGGATACCATGTTTTCAATAGCACTGACAGTTGTAAGGATATTTTCGTCTGTGATGGTAGATTTGGCACTTCCGATAATTGCCTGGATTTTGCCTTTTATCTCAGCGGGATAGTCATCGGGATTGACATAGGATTCTATTTCCTCGACAGCCTCTGTTCTCGCATTTGCAAGTTCTTTGGCAGCCCTCTCAGCTTCACGTCTCGATTCCTCTGCACGCCTTGACTCTTCTTCAGCCTTTCTCGATGATTCCTCAGCAGCCTTCTTTGATGATTCTTC
>CADCCP010000080.1 GCA_902800005.1 uncultured Ruminococcus sp.
ATATATGAACAGCTTGGCGGAAAAGACAATTTACAGAAAGCGTTGGAACTGTATCAAAAATGCTTGTATATGAGAGAACAGCTTTCCGCAAGCGAAAACACAAGTGAAAGCAAAAGAGATTTGTCCGTCAGTTATGAAAGGGTAGCCGGCATATATGCAAAGCTTGGAGGAAAAGACAATTTACAGAAAGCGTTGGAACTGTATCAAAAAGACCTTGAACTGTCCGAACAGCTTTCCGCCACCGAAAAAACAGGTTTGAGTAAAAGAGATTTATCGATAAGTTATGAAAAAGTAGCCGGCATATATGAACAGCTTGGCGGAAAAGACAATTTACAGAAAGCGTTGGAACTGTATAAAAAAGATATGGAAATCTGTGAACAGCTTTCCGCAAGCGAAAACACAATAAATGCGTATGATGACTTGGCTGTGAGCCTGTATAGAGTAGCTATGCACGAGTACACCGACACAAAAAACAAAAAACAACTGCTGACAAGAGGTTTACAGGTGGCAAAAATGCTGTATGATAACCTGCCCAACGAGAGATATGAAACATTTGTAGAAGTATTTGAGGAAGAACTGGAAAAAATGGGCTAATGAATAACTGATGTATGAATTTTCTGACAAGATATAAATATCGGTAGCTAAAGCAACATCCGGGACGGAAAAATACATTTCCCTCTCGGATGTTTTCATGATATGAAATTGTAAATATTACTTTAAGAACAATATTATATACCATATATATAAAGAGATTTGTCAATAAAAAAATCGGGAATTTTTGACAAAAACATTCAAATAATCGCTGTTTTTTTATTGACGATATTTGCTTATTGTGATAAAATTCTATTAAAGTCAAAACTTTAAAAATTTTTATAACAGGAGTGAAAAGTATGCCTAATACAATTTTTATCGGTTTGTTGGTATGGATCTCGGTGATATTGATGTTTGCGGGATTTATACCTATGATCGTTGGTTTCGTACGCAAAAGGAAGTTTTACAAAAACAATTCCACAGGTTATTTTGAACGCAAGTTTTCATTTACCACACACATTTTATTTGTCACATTGGGAGTGTTGCTTGCGGTTTTCCTGTCGAGATATGCCGTTGCATATTATTCGTCTTTTGCAGGAAAAGTCCCTGTACCGTGTGAGGACATAGGAAAGCTTGAATATGGCGGAAAGGAATTGATAAACAGTTTTCTTCATGCCTTGCAGACGTTCAGCATGGACGAGGATTATACGGAATACTGGCTCAACGGTCAGGCTATGATAAGGTATATCACAGACAGTAACCGCATGGCAGAGATATTCTATAACGCATACATGGGAATATTGAATTTTTCCGCTCCGATATTGGGCGGTGCGATCGTATTTGAAATGCTGATAAAGATTTCGCCGACAGTCAGATTATGGTTTTCAAATCTTAATATATGGAAAGAAAAATATTATTTCAGTGAGCTGAATGAAAATTCGCTTGCATTGGCAAGGAGTATTCTTTCGGATCCGTCAAGAAGACATTCAACGCTTGTATTTACGGACGCATATGCCGATGACGAGGAAGAAGAAAGTACAGAATGGCTTTTGGAGGCAAAGTCAATGGGTGCGATATGCCTGAAAGCAGACTTTCTGCATATTCTTTTCAATAAGCGTAACAAAAAGGGACTTCATGTATTTTTGATAGACAAGGAAGAAAACAATAACACCGGTACTCTTGCAAAAATGTTTGATGAAAAAAATATCAGGATTTATCAAGATTCTCGTATTTATGTTTTTTCCACAGACAGAAAATATTCCTGTATAGAAGATGAAGTAAAAAATATAGTTAATTTGGAAAAATCTAAATTAGATGAATTGAATAAAAACTTGGAAAAGAAAATCAATATGCCATATGTTTTCCCTGTGAATATAGTCAGAAATATGGCTGATACACTTATGCAGGAAGTGCCTCTGTTTGAACCTTTGATAGGCAGCGAACAGAAAGAACTTACTGTAACCATTCTGGGCGGCGGTTCTATCGGTACGGAAATGTTTTTGGCGGCATATCGTTTCGGACAGATACTTGATGTAAAGCTGAATATCAATGTAGTATCAAAAGAAGCCGGATATTCAGATGACAATGATAATTTGGGTTTTAACAATAAAATCAATTTTATCAATCCCGAAATATTGAGAAGTGCACATAATAAAGATGAATTGCTGATATATAATTGTGATGAATCTGATCCCAAATGGTCAGAGCCGTACATGGATTATCGTTATATTTCTGCCAATGTGCTTTCGGATGATTTTATATCCCGATTTGAAAGTGATGAAAGTCTGCTGAATACGGATTATTTTATAATAGCACTCGGAAATGACGAAGATAATTTTATGATGGCAGACAGAATAAAATGTATCATAGGCAAATATCATCTTGTCAATGCTCCCGAAAGAAAGACCGTAATTGCATACAATATCTATAATTCGCAGCTTTCGGGCAAGTTGAATGAACTCAAAACGAGAAAGTATATCGATAACGGCAAAAAAGACTGTGATATTTTTATGTACGCTTTTGGCGGAAAAGACGAAGTTTACAGTTGTGATAATGTTTTCTTTGAGGGTATCAAATATTCGGCTTATCTGACCGGAAAAGCCTATGCGGAACATACTGTACTAACACCCGAACAGGCAAGGCAGTGGAATGAAGAAGCATTGAAGAAAAAATATGGCGAAATGCTCAAAGAGATCTATAATCATATGTCAAATCTTGCCCGAATTATGCACTTGAAGTACAAGATATTTTCTTCGGGAAATTACTGCCTGAAAGACGGTAATATGAGCGTGTTCCATGAAAATTACGATCCTTCCAATAAAGATGACTATGATAGACAAAGACTCGAACAATACAAGAAAAATGTAATTGATATAGATATGTCAACGATGTCAGAAAATGACAAAAAAGAAAAATGCAAACTGCTGCACAAGCTTGCATGGCTGGAACATCGCAGATGGTGTGCATTCATGAGAACGTGCGGTTTCCGTTACGTTTCTTTGCAAGATATGGAAAAGTTTTATAAACTCAGCAGCTTTGAACACAAAGTAAAAGACCACAAGTTTATTCCGTTGAAGTTACATCCGTGTCTTTTAGAATGTTCACAAAACGGCATATTTATAAAGCTCGATGATAATGGTCGAGCGGCTGAAGGATATAATGAGGGATTTGACACCGATAAAATCGAAGATTATAAACGTGCCAATTTAAAAGAGTTTGATAAACTTGATCAGTTGAGTTATTATAACCGTTCCTTGAAAGATGACGGAGAATATTGCTATGATTTCAAGAAATGGGATTATCCGTCAGAAGAAAAGATCGATGACAGAATGCGTACAAATGAATAATGAAGTGCTTTGTGTCAAAAGAATACAAAAGCATGGAGGTCGATGTATATGAAAACCGTATTTATTTCAAGCACATTCAAGGATATGCAGGCGGAACGTGATGCTATCAAAAAAATTACGCTTCCAGCCGTGAATACTGCCGCAAGAAGTCACAATGATGAATTTGATTTTTGCGATTTGCGTTGGGGCGTGGATACCGCCGAAATGGAAACAAATAGGGGTTCCAAAAAAGTTCTGGAAGTATGCCTTGATGAAATTGACCGATGTCAGCCGCCTATGGTGGTGATATTGGGGTATCGTTATGGTTGGATTCCAGATGAAAAGCTGATTGAAAATGCCGCCAAGGCAAAAGAAATGCAGCTTGAAGATTTGCAGAAAAGTGTCACTGCATTGGAGATCGAGTATGGTGCATTCAAGAATCGCCCTACTCTGTATTATTTCCGTGAGATAGACGGACAGGCTCCCGAAGATTATCAATCGGAAGATAAAGAACACGCTGAAAAACTGTCGGCACTGAAACAGCTTATCTATAAAAAATCGGGCGGTAAAATCAAGACTTACAAATTGAAATGGAACGGAAGCGGATTTGA
Organism: uncultured Ruminococcus sp.; assembly: GCA_902800005.1. Taxonomy (GTDB): domain Bacteria; phylum Bacillota; class Clostridia; order Oscillospirales; family Acutalibacteraceae; genus UBA1213. The sequence goes on from CADCCP010000080.1 coordinate 3,968, forward strand.
CGGAACAGAAGATTTTGCCAAAATGCTTTCAGATGATATTCAGGCAATGCTCATGGACGAATGGCTCGAAAATGACAAACTTTCACCCTTACAGCGTGAAATGCGTGTGCATGAGAAGTTCATTTCCGATAAAAAAGACGTGTTTTCTGCACGTTCAAGAGAGGCGGAAGAACTGAAACAGCGTATTCTGGAACAGCCTGTTACCATCATGAAGGGTGCAGTCGGAAGCGGTAAAAGTACACTTTTCAGCAAGCTTGCCACAGAACTTCAAAAGACAGAATGGAAAGTTCTGCCGTTTATATCGGGCTTAACAAATCAAAGTAATGATGCACAGGATATTATTGAGAATATCATTGAATTTTTGGAGACGGAATTAAATGTGTTGGAGCATTACAGAGATGAAAAAGACCGTCAGACAGGTGAAAATATCCGTCATACGCCTGAACAGTGGCGAGAAAAGCTTGCTGAAATGTGTGCAAGGTACACGCAGGAAAAACATCAAAAACTGCTTATCATGATAGATGCAGTTGACCAACTTTTACAAAATGACCGGCGTGATGAACTGCATTTTATCCCGTTTAATGTCGGTGAAAATATCCATTTTGCCATGACATCAACGCTTGATTTTGATACACGTTCAATGGATTTTTACACGCTGAAAGATATTGATGAAGATGATAAAAAAGAAGTCATCAACGGTACATTGAAACGTGTTCATAAACAGCTTTCAAAGAAAGTCGTGGATAAGATCGTGAGCATGAAAGCATCAGAAAATCCGCTTTACATCTCACTTTTAGTGCAGAGATTGGTATTGATGGACGAGGACGACTTCAAAATTATCCGTAAACTTGGTGACGGAATGCCCGCCATTGAAAAATATCAAATCAACATAATAAGCGATTGCCCCGATGATTTGGACGAGATGAGTGCGGAATTGTTGCGTGTTGCGGCAAAGGGCATTGATGAAAAGCTTGTTGCAAAGGCAGGAGAATATTTAGCCGTATCGAGATACGGGTTAAGAAAGAGTGACCTTGCGGAGCTGTTGGGCGAGGACTGGACAGAGGTAAAATTCTCTCACTTCATCAACTTCATGTATGATTGTTTCATGGTTCGTGATGACGGTCGTTACGACTTCACGCATAAGAGTATCCGTGCAGGCTTTTTGAAAAAGTGCGACAGAGAGAAACTCAACCTTGAAATATTCTCACATTTAAAGGCACTTCCCGATAATGATCCCGTGCGTATTGCCGAGGTGGTCTATCACGCCATACAGGCAGATGATAAGCGTTTTTTCATTGATTACATCATAAAATACGAATCGAATAAAGATGATCCTTACATTAGTCAAGCCGCCCTTGATACATACCAGCAGTGCATGAAAGACGGTGGCAAGTGGATATGTGATATTTTGGGCAACTTTGATTTGTTTGGAATTGATGATGATACAACAGAATTTATCAAATTTATCGTCTTTGAGTTGAATGAAAAGTTTACAGGCAGACTTGACGAATTGTACATACAGATTGATATTCTGACTGCAAACAAAACATTTTCGGAATATGTTGATAACGAACTCCAAACAAGCAACAGCAAAAGAGCTATATCTGCAAGTTATGAATTTTTAGGTCACGTATATCAAAATATTGGCGGAATGGAAAATTTGAACAAAGCATTGGAACTGTATCAGAAAGATATGGAAATATGTGAACAACTTGTCGCCACTAAAAAAACAAATGAATTTAAAAGAGAGTTATCGATAAGTTATAAAGATGTAGCCAATATATATACAAAGCTTGGCGGAAAAGAGAATTTACAGAAAGCCTTGAAACTATATCAAAAATGCTTGGATATTTTTGAACAGCTTTCCGCAAGCGAAAACACAAGTGAAATCAAAAGAGATTTGTCCTTCAGTTACACTAAGGTAGCCGACATATATAAAAAACTTGGCGGAAAAGACAACTTACAAAAAGCGTTGGAACTGTATCAAAAGGGTTTGGCATTGTTTGAACAGCTTACCGCCACAAAAAAAACAAGTGAAAGCAAAAGAGATTTGTCCTTCAGCTATGAGAGGGTAGCCGGCATATATGCAAAGCTTGGCGGAAAAGACAATTTAAAGAAAGCGTTGGAACTGTATCAAAAATGCTTGGATATGAGAGAACAGCTTTCCGCAAGAGAAAACACAAGTTTAAGCAAAAGAGGTTTGTCAATCAGTTATGAAAAAGTAGCCGGCATATATGAACAGCTTGGCGGAAAAGACAATTTACAGAAAGCGTTGGAACTGTATCAAAAAGGTTTGGTATTGGCTGAACAGCTTTCCGCAAGCGAAAACACAAGTAAAAGCAAAAGAGATTTGTCGATAAGTTATGAAAATTTAGCCGGCATATATGAACAACTTGGTGATAAAGACAATTTAAAGAAAGCGTTGGAACTGTATCAAAAAAATTTGGAGATATGTGAACAGCTTTCCGCAAGCGAAAAAACAAGTGAAAGCAAAAGAGATTTGTCAATCAGTTATGAAAAAGTAGCTAGCATATATGTAGAGCTTGGTGAAAAAAACAATTTACAGAAAGCGTTGGAACTATATCAAAAAGGTTTGATATTGTCGGAACAGCTTTACGCAAGCGAAAATACAAATGAAAGCAAAAGGGATTTGTCATTAGGGTATGGACATATTGGACAGATTTATGAATATTTTGGCGGAAATAATAATCTGAAAAGGGCATTGGAAATGTATCAAAAATATAATGAAATATGTAAACAGCGTTTCGCCACAGAAAAAACAAACGAAAGTAAGAGAGAACTGTACGTCAGCTATCAGAGGATAGCCAGAATATGTGAACAACTTGGCGGAAAAGATAATTTACAGAAAGCATTGGAACTGTATCGAAAAATTTTAATAATACATGAGCAACTTGCCGAAAGTGAAAGTACCATAGATGCGTATGATAACTTGCGTGTGAGCTTGTATAATGTAGCAATGCACGAGTATACCGACAAACAGACCAAAAAACAACTGCTGATAAGAGGTTTGCAGGTGGCAAAAATGCTGTATGATAACCTGCCCAACGAGAAATATGAAGCATTTGTAGAAATATTTGAGGAAGAACTGAAAAACATGGGCGAATGAAATGGAGTGTGTTTGAAATGAATATAAGCGAAAACATAAGGTATATACTGAATGACAACAGCCTGTGGCAGACTTGCACGAATAAAAGTTACAGGGCGAAAGTGCAGAAAGCCGATAAAAACATGGTATATAATGTAGAGGGCAAGCCGGG
>CADCCP010000081.1 GCA_902800005.1 uncultured Ruminococcus sp.
TATTTTTTCTTGCTTTTTGTGACAAATAATGCCAAAATGTGCATATATATATCAAATGATTTTGAGGTGATATTGTATGAGTCAGAGCAACAGTGAAAAAATATACAAGACCTTGCAGAGTTTTAAACGCAAACGCATAACATTGAATGAGTTGAGCAGTATTTGTTCGGATACGGATTCGTTAAGTGAACAGATAACTGCCCTTGTTCAACATGGAGTTTTAGTTCCGGTCAGGAGCAGCGGAACTAACGGTAATCATAAAACGCCTTTATATATGCGATACACGATTCACATAGAGGATAAAAACGATATTTCGCAGAATGATATATATGAGCTTCATCCGATATTGTCCGCAAGCGGCTATCTTCTTCGCAATCGTACACAGTTTATCAATAACAGAGAGTTTTTGTGCCGTCTGAGTGAATGGCTCATACAACACAAAGGTAATGAAATGATGTCAAGGCGAGAACGCTCTTTTTCTATATTTGGCGATGAAAAGGCTTTGGATAATCATTTAAGGCTGTTAAGATCTATCGGCATATCAGGTGAGGATCTATACTATTATGAAACGCCTGAGCAGTGCTTTTCGGATTATATCCCTCTACGCAAGTCAAAAATGACCTTGCTGATCTGTGAAAACAAGGATATTTGGTTCAATATACGAAAACTTATGTATGAATCGGGGGCGTGTTATTTATTTGATGTTTCCATTGACGGCGTGATTTTCGGTCAGGGAAATGACATAACCGGAAAAGGAAAGCTCTGTTCATATTCACGGTATCTTGGGGCAGATGAAATTTTTTTTCTGTATTGCGGCGATATAGACAGAGCAGGCTTTGATATTTTTAAACGTCTTTGCAAAGAGGCTGATGAACTTCAAATAAGCCTGTTTATTCCCGCCTATCAGAAAATGCTGGAATTAAGCAGTGATCTTTATCTCCCTGACAGCGATGACGAAAGATTTATAATGCCCGATATGACAGATATACTGCCTTTTTTTTCTGACGAAGAACAAAGGCGTATCAGGCAGATATTACAAGACAACAAGCGTTTGCCGCAGGAGATACTTTCTTATCCTGTTTTGGCGGATAATATGAGGTAACATTATGATTTCAGCAGAATATAGGGAATTATTGCATGACTTTGAGAAACGTATGCGATTTGTGAATATAATTAAATACTGGCTGCAAAGGGGCACACCTGCGGATATTCGTGAATTACTGCATAACGATTCTGATAAGACAGATAACCTTATAATGATGGTAATGGTCTTTATCATGGATAGTACGCTCCGTTACGGTGAACGCTGTACAAAAAAGGATATTGCTGAGTTTTTGAGAGAATTGTCGGAGATTTACGGATATGAACCGGAAGCCGCCGAGAAGCTGACAAATTATATCGTAACAGATGTGCTGCAAAGCGGAGGGAAAATACGTCTGTTTGATTCCTTTTTCAGCAGTACGCAACGATTCAGAGAGCAAAGTACACTTATCCTGATCGAACAGCAGCAAGGCAGCTATGTCCTGACAAATGAAGCCTATGAGTTTCTGTTTCGTACCAAGGAGATCGACAGCGAATTGGATTTTTCCGTTAATCGCTTTAAATTGCAGGAATTTATAAAGCGTGGCAACTACAGCAAAGCCTTGCGTGAAAGTCGGGAATTAGTCAGCCGTGTAAGAAATTTGAAAACAAGAATGGATGACTTCATACTTCGTTGCAGGACAAATATCAACGAGGTTGCTATTGATGAATATGAAGAGATAGTTACGCAGATAAAAGATTCGTTTGAGGACGAAAACAAACAGCTCAGTGACATTCGTACACTTATGTCTGCCAAGCTTCAGGCTATCACCGATGCAGATATAAATAATGATGGCAACATCGGTCAGACAGAGCATGAAATTCGTGAAATACTTGAAAATATTGACACCGTCATCAGTGAGCAGAGCCGTATATTCAACCGAAAATTTAACCTTTCCGAACTGTATGCCGAGATATTAGACGACAGTTTTTCTTATTTTCAGGCAAATCGGTTTGATATGGAGAAGGAGTTATTGCTGCCCATGCAAAAAATGCATTTGTCGGATTCCGAAAATGTCGGAAAACTGTTTTCACCGCTTTATCGACCGAAATTTCCGCATTTGTTCGGTCTTGATTTCTTTTATCAGCAACAAAATTCTATAAGAGAAAGCAAAAGTGATTATGGTATTGATACCGAAAGTGAAGAGAGTGTCGAATCCGTGTCTGATATGCGAAATAAAAGATATGTTGAGATCATCAGATCATTGTTGACCTATGCCAAAAAGAAGCCCGTTTTCCGTTTCAGCGAATATCTATCGGAAATAGCGGGGGAGGGCTTGCAGGAGCAATTACATGAAAAAGCCTTGCCGGACGTTATGTTAAAGCTGTACGGATCGGGGAAAATTGATATTGCCGGTTGGCACTCTGAAAGTCGGGATATAATCGTTCCGGCAGGAGAATTTGATCTTTCCTATTGTCTGAGTGAGCTGCCTGAAGAATTGGTACAGATGAAGAAAATAATAATATATAAGCTGGATGAAACGGTCACTTTTTCCGATAATTCAAAGAGAATAATAAAAATGAACGATTTTAAGATTGAGGTGATAAAATGAAACCGGAAAGTCTGAAACTGTTTGCCAAGCTCATGGAAAAGGGATATATTACTCGTGAACAGGATATGTCCTATTATGAATCTTATTTTGATCCGGAGATCAGTGCCGAGCTTGCCGTGATGGAGCAGGAATTTGACTTTACTCTTTACAGAACAAACGGCAGATTATACCTTCTGCCCGACACAGACAATGAATTGTTCTCGCAGGACAACAGAGATTTTAAACGCAGTGTCGGTGACGGAAAGCTGGAAGAACTCTATTTGTTGAATTACATGGCAATATTTCTTTTACATGAGCTGTACGGAGGAAAGAGCAATACCCTGCAAACAAGATATTATATAAAGGAATCTGTTTTTTTAGAGGAGTTTACAAAGCATTGTGAGCAAGTAAGATCAGAAGGAGAAACTTTGGAAAATGCATCTGCCCGTTACAGTATGGATTTTCTGCATCTTGCAGACAGTTGGCTTGCCAAACGCAGCGATGAGACCAATTCATTTGAAACAAAACACGGCTGTTTTATGAAGATAATAAGAAAATTCCGTGATGAAGAATTGCTGTATGATGCCGACGGAGTATGGAAGCCCACAGTGAAACTTAATGACCTTATGCCATACTATTTATCTAAGAACCGTATTTCAGAGATACACGCAGTTCTGGAAGGAGGAAGAAACGATGCCGGCAATACGTAAGATCAGAATTGTGAATTTCAGATTTAACGACGGAGCAAAACTGATACCCGATGAGATATTCTGTACGGAAAGTTCTGAGGGTAAGCCGATGGATACGCTTCTGAATCTGGACAACGGCGGAGGAAAATCCGTTATGGTACAGCTTTTACTTCAGCCCGTCTGTCCGAAGGCTAAGGTACAAAACCGCCATATCAGCGAATACTTCCGTAAAGGAACAGATCACGCATTTGTGCTGATAGAATGGGCGTTGGACGATTCACCAAACAGCCTGCTGACAGGTATTGCTTTAGCAGCAAGTGTTACAGCCGATGATGAGAATGAACGCAAAGCTATACGATATTACACATTTATACACAGCTACAACAAAAACGATGATACATCAGATATTGTCAGTCTCCCTTTGAGTGAACATACAGGCAGTCGTATCCGACCGTTATCATATGAGGAACTTCGTAAATATCTGCAAAACAGAAAAATCGAGTGTTATTCCTCTGACTCTTTGCGTCGTTATCAAAACAAGCTGCAGGAATACGGTATTCTCTATACAGAATGGGAAAATCTGCTTGTCCGTATAAATTCTGTCGAAGGCGGTATCACAAAATTCTTTGAAGAATACAAAACGGCAGACAGGTTGCTTGACCGTTTTATTATTCCGGGTGTCATGCCTAATGATGTGTCAGCAGCGGAAGCATTAGAGGAAATGTTCATTCACTATGCCGACAGTTACTCCGGACAAGAGGAAAATATCCGCTTGCAGTCACAGATAAAGAAGTTCACCGAAGAATTGCAGGGAACACTTCCGCTGATAAAGGATATGTGGAATGCCGATGAAGCAAAAACACAGTCTGTACACGCATTAGCAGACTATCTGTTGACGATCGAACGTAAAATTGAAGCTGATATGGCTAAAAAAAGTCAGCTTGAAGAAAGCATAGATGACCTGAAAGCAAGGCTGCACCGCATACAAGCGGAAAAAGCCTCAGAAGCGTTTTACCGTGCAAAGGAAGTTTTCGATTCGGCAGAAAAACAGCTTAAAGAATCTGCACAGCGAAAAGAAAATGCAGAGATGCGGCTTGACAGTGCCGCCCGTATGGTAAACGTATTGAATGCCGCCAAGGAATATGCGGAAATTATGGAAAAGCAGAATGAGGAAAAAGCCTTGATCGAACAGATCACAGCACTTGATAATGGAACACAGGATACTCGTATCATTTCTTTAAAGTATTCGCTGTTATTGAAAGCTGCCAATGAAAAAAAACAGACGGAACAGGAAATATCCTATCAGCGAAAATCGTATAAATTTTTATCAGATGAACTTTCCAAAAAACAAAGTGATATATCACAGCTCAGACAACAGCTTTCAAATGAAAAAGATGCTCTCAATCAGTCAAAGGGAAAAAACAGCTATATTTGCGGACAAATTGAAAAAGTCTTAAAATCACTTGGTCTGCATATCACTGTCATGCTGGACGGACGATATTCTGCCTATGATATTGAAAGTATCTGTTCACGCTATGAACGGATCATCGGAGATGCTCGGAAAAGTATAGAAAACTTTGAGCATGAAGAAAAAAAGCTTAAACAGGAGCTTGACGGGCAGTATGTGAAACGTGATAAACTTACACGGTCATTGGCTGATAATATGGTTTCTTTGAAACAGCAGAAAGCCGGATCGGATAAGTACAAAAAGGACTATCAGACCGCAATCACTGTACTGAAACATTTGTCTGTTCCAGAAAACAGATTGTTTTCTGATGAACCTATATCCTGTCTTGATCGGATATTGACGGAACGCAAAGAAAAAATGAAACAGACGGAGCGTTTGGCGGAACTGCTTACAGAGCAAGTAAGATGTATCGAAACAGGACAGCTTCACATATCTAAAGCTGCCGTCAGCTTTTTGCAGGAATCGGGTATTTCTTATCAGACAGGTGAACAATATCTTCTCTGTCAATCTCCAACTATGCGTGAAAAGCTCCTATCGTTCAATTCACTTATCGCTTATGCTGTTATAGTTGATTCCGAAAAAGAACGTTCAAAGCTGCTGTCACAGTCTGTTGATGACTGGCTGCCGGCTATAGTGCCGGTATATACGCGTAAGGATATTGCAGATATGGCTGACGGAAATTTGAACATAACAGGCATTTTTCTATCCGGATTTGACAGGGAATACTTTCGTGATAATTCCGCTTATGCAGAACATATAAGCAACAGGCTTGATGAAGTAAAAGCAAGTATCACTCAGATACAGCATTATATCAGTGATTGGGAATCGGAACGGAGAATACTGTCAAAGTTTATTTCTTCATATTCCGCGGATTATGAAAGACTGATAAATGAAAGTATTATTTCATTTGAAGATGAGATCAAAAAAATAAATAATGAGCTTTCGGAGTTTGACAGGCGAAAGGCTGAGATAGAAAAACAGACTGACAATATAAGCAGGCTAAAAAATGAACAGCAGGATATTATACGCCGTACCGAAAGTCAAAAAGCTGAATTTGAGCGTATATGCAAAATGATCTCGCAGTATGAGGAACTTAGCAAGCAGACAGCAGAAATGGAATCAAGTTGTCATGAGCTTGATAAGCAGATAAAATCGGAGTACGATCAAGAAAAACGTCTTAATGAGCTTATAACGGAATGTAACGACTGTATAAACCGACTTGTTGATAAGCTGACAGCATATCAGGATTTGCTGAATGAACTGAAATACACATCAAAAGCCGAATTACTTACAGAGGAATATTCTGCCATGCTTAAAGAATATCGGCTTTATCAGGAAAGCTATTCAAAAGATCGCAGAGTCTTGCTTGATAAATGTCAGAAAATAAGAAAAGATATACACAAAAAAGAAAGAGAAATAAAGCGTTTTCATCTTGAAACGGCAGAATATGAAAATACAGTTTATTCCGATGACTATTATAGTCATGCGAGGGAACAGGCTGAAAATGCAAAAAAAGAATTTGAGCAGACCGACAAGCAGTATTCCGAAGCATCGAGAAATCATATAAAGGCTGAAAGCTCACTGGAACAGGCAAAGGAAAAACTTAATGAACTTAATACAGAACTTTTGGACTATTCCGAAGTCGGTTCGGATTTTGAACTCCGTATACAAAAATGTGGATTCGATTTAAAAAAAGTAGAAAATGATCTGAATGAATGTATAAAACACTTGAACGGATTGATCTCAGATCAGAAATATGCCAATAATTTTGCAAAAAAATATAGGGCAGATATTGAAAAGTATACACCTAAAGTCTTAAATGAACAGCCTGACATCAATGTTTTACAAGAAACGATAGACAAATGTATTGAACAGTCAGAGCAGGCGGAGCGACAAGCAAAGGACTATCACCGCCGTGAACTTGAACCGTTCAGAAATACACACGATTCGTTTAACGGGACGTTGGAGCATATTTTGTTTGTAATGGATAATAACGATATTGCGGGTGATAAATATTTTACGCTTTATGAGAGGATAGAGGACGATGTAAGACGCTATCAGGACAGGATAACACAGCTTTCCGTCATGCTCAGGGACGTTGAGGACAGCAAAAAGCAGCTTGTAACAAATTGTCTTCAACGGGTGGGACGTTTGTACGAAAACCTTACTATCTTGTCAAAAAAGTCTGCTATACAAGTGGGTAATACTAAAAGACGCATGATACAAATTGCTATGCCCGAAATCGAGCCGATGAATGAACAAGCAGCAGAAAGGGTAGAACATTACATTTCCGAACAAGTAAGAACCTGTTTAGTATCTATTTAAAATCAAACGGATAAAAGCCAAAGTAACCATTTGAAAAGAAGTTTGCAAGTTGCGTTCGCAGTTTTTCCAAAGT
>CADCCP010000082.1 GCA_902800005.1 uncultured Ruminococcus sp.
AATTCCCTTTGGAAAAAGTTTGAAATCGAAAAAATTACAAGAAGTGAACTTAAAATACAGCGTTTCAAAGATTTGATCGAAGCGTGTTTCAGCGGATTTCAAAATCCCGAAATCCTCGCCGACACTTACATAAACGAACTTGCACAGCAGGCTATTTTAATAGACGGGGCTTTTCGGGCTATGCAGAAAATTACCGCTGTTTATGATGTCTATATCATCACTAACGGACTTTCAAAAGTACAAAGAGGTCGTTTCGGAAAATCTCCCGTTACAAGTCTTATAAAAGGCTTGTTCATTTCAGATGAAATGGGCGTTCAGAAACCAAGCAAAGCATATTTTGATAAAGTGCTTGAAAGTATTCCCGAAAAAGATTTGACAAAAATCCTCGTTGTCGGTGACAGCCTGACTTCCGATATGCAGGGCGGTAAAAATGCAGGTCTTGAAACTTGCCTTTATGATCCAAAAAATAAAGTCACTTTCCCCCATGCACTCTGCGATATGAAAATTTCCAATCTTGAAGAACTGCTTTATATTTGAAAAAATTGTTGACTGTTGATAGAAAAACAGTTATAATTATATCAGAAATCAAAATTACGGAGGTCGGAAGATATGTTTTTAAATCAGCTCGGTGACAAGGACAAGGAACTTTTCTTGAACCTTTGCGGTCATGCTATAATGGCGGATAATGTGGTTGAACCCGAAGAAATGGAGTATCTTGCATTGTGTTGTTACGAAATGGAGATACCTAACCAACTTCCCGATATAAGCGAACCTTTGGAGGATATTCTTGACGATATTGTAAAATATTCAAACTTTTATGAAAGAAAAATTATCGTCTTTGAACTTATCAGACTTTTCAAGTATGACGGCAGCTATGACGAGGGAGAAAAAACTTTTATGCAGCCCATTCTCAACAAACTTGAGATCTCTGCCGAAACACATGACATTCTTGAAAAACTTGCAGATGAATATATCACCGTTTACAACAATATCTGTAATGTACTCAGCGAATAACGGCTCTCTACTGCACCGGGCAGGAATTTGTTCGGTGCATTTTATTTTTCTGTTGATATAAATACAAAGATGTGTTAAAATATTTCTGAAGAATGAAGTCGGAAAAAATCATTTCTCACTCCTCATTCCTAATTTATCATTTGTATCAGGGTGATGTAATGTATATCAATGTGATAGGGGCAGGTCTTGCAGGCTGTGAAGCTGCATGGCAGATAGCCAAACGTGGCATTCACGTCCGTCTTTTTGAGATGAAGCCCCATAAAATGACACCTGCTCACAAAAGCGTGAATTTCAGTGAACTGATATGTTCCAATTCTCTCAAAGCCGACAGGCTCGAAAGTGCGGCAGGACTGCTAAAAGAAGAAATGCGGCAGTTAGGCTCTCTTTTAATGGAATGTGCCGATAAATGCAGAGTTCCCGCAGGCGGTGCATTAGCTGTTGACAGGGATAAATTTTCCTCTATGGTCACGAAAAAAATCAAAAATGATCCTCTCATAGAAGTCATTGAAAAAGAAGTGACAGATATTCCAAATGATGCCATAACCGTTATTGCAACAGGTCCTCTGACAAGTGACACGCTTGCTGAAAAAATCATTGAATCGTGCGGCGGTTCTCTGCATTTCTTTGATGCTGCTGCCCCCATCGTGACGGCTGAAAGCATTGACATGGAACACGCTTTCACAGCTTCAAGATATGACAAGGGCGGTGATGATGCTTATATCAACTGTCCCATGAATAAAGAGGAGTATGAGAATTTCCATGCCGAGCTTGTCAATGCGGAACGTGCTCCAAGACATGACGTTGATGTGCAGAATCCAAAAGTTTATGAGGGTTGTATGCCTGTTGAGATACTTGCACAGAGAGGTCTTGATACTCTGCGTTTCGGTCCTATGAAACCCGTCGGTCTGCGTGATCCCAAAACAGGTCACAGACCTTGGGCTGTCCTTCAGCTAAGAACAGAAAATGCCGACAGATCAATGTATAATCTTGTGGGATTTCAGACAAATCTGAAATTCCCCGAACAAAAGAGAGTTTTCGGCATGATACCTGCTCTTAGGAATGCCGAATTCGTCCGTTACGGTGTCATGCACAGAAATACATTTTTGGATTCCCCAAGAGTCCTGAATGCAGACTTCTCCATGAAACAAGATCCCAATATATTCTTTGCAGGTCAGATGACGGGTGTTGAAGGTTACATGGAATCAGGTATGTCAGGCTTGATGGCAGGCATTAATGCCGCAAGACGTTTACAAGGTCTTGCAACTGTCATTCTCCCTCCCGAAACAATGTCAGGCTCTCTTTCACGTTATATCGCAGACGAAACTGTAAAAGATTTTCAGCCTATGGGGGCAAATCTCGGCATACTTCCCCCATTGCCCGAACTCATCAAGGACAAGCGTGAAAGAGCTGCCGCCCACTCAAAAAGATCACTCGAACAATTAAAATTTTACAATGTGCAATATGAGATCAAGTGATACTCGGATAGTGCGGAAAATGTTCCGCTCTAAACTTTACAGAAAAGGAGATTTTTTATGAAAGTTTTAGTTGACGCTTTCGGCGGAGATAACGCTCCCCTCGAAATTATCAAAGGCTGCACCCTCAGTCTTGAAAAATATGATGACCTCGATATTATCCTTGTCGGAAACAAGTCCATTATAGAAAAAACAGCAGCAGAAAATAATATCGACTTGAAAAATATCGAAATACATGATGCTCCCGATGTCATATCTATGGAAGAAGATGCCGGAGAGATCATGAAATCAAAGAAAAATTCCTCTATGGCTGTAGGATTGCAACTTCTCGCTGACGGCAAAGGCGATGCTTTCCTTACTGCCGGAAACAGCGGTGCTTTGATAATGGGTGCAACTTTCATTATCAAGCGTATCAAAGGTGTGAAACGTCCTGCATTCTCCCCCGTCATGCCTACTTCAAAAGGACCTGTACTGCTCATTGACAGCGGTGCAAACGTGGGAGTCCGTCCTGAAATGCTCCAGCAATTCGGCATTATGGGTTCTATCTACATGGAAAACGTCCTGAAAGTCAAGAATCCCCGTGTAGCCCTCGCAAATGTGGGCGTTGAAGAACACAAGGGCGGTGAATTGCAGCATGAGGCTTTCAGACTCCTGAAAGAAACAAATATCAACTTCATCGGCAACATGGAAGCAAGAGACATTCCCGCAGGTGAAACCGATGTTATCGTTGCAGACGGCTTTACAGGAAACGTCATTGTCAAAATGTATGAGGGCGTTGCAAAGGAACTTTTCTCTAAAATAAAAGGCGTTTTCTACAAAAATGCAAAAACCAAACTCGCTGCACTTCTCATCAAAAAAGAACTCTATGAACTCAAACAGTATTTTGACTATAATCAGTACGGTGCAGCCCCTGTAATGGGTGTTGCAAAACCCGTTCTCAAAACTCACGGAAGTGCAAAAGCCGATGCAGTCGTTACTGCCATAAAGTCCGTTATAGACTTCACTCAGACAGATGTTATCGGCAAAATTGAAGAAAATATCACAGCGATGAAGAAAAAAGGTGAAACTTTAAAATGAACGAGCTTGAAAAAAAGATAGGATATACTTACAAAAATATATCCTATCTTGAAAATGCACTGACACACTCCTCTTATGCCAATGAAGCAAAACATGGCACAAAAAGCAATGAAAGACTTGAATTTTTAGGTGATGCCGTTTTAAGCATGGTCGTTTCCGACTATATTTACAAAAACTGCCCCGGTCTCCCCGAAGGTGAATTATCTAAATTAAGAGCTTCTTTGGTGTGTGAAAAGAGCCTTTGCAGATTTGCAAAAACTCTCGGTGTGGGAAAACATCTGAAACTCAGTCACGGTGAACACAATCTTAAGGGCAATGAACGCCCGTCCATTCTTGCAGATGCTTTTGAAGCTATTATTGCTTCCATCTACCTTGACGGCGGCATGGAACAAGCAAGAAAATTTATTCTCTCATTTGTTGAACCTGAGATAAAAAACCCAAAACCGAAGGCTTTCAAGGACTATAAAACGACTTTGCAGGAAATTATACAGAAAAATCCCGAAGAACATCTTTCTTATGTCCTGACGGGTGAACAAGGTCCTGACCATGACAAACACTTTTTCGTGGAAGTCCACTTAAACAGCAATGTCATCGGCAAAGGCGGCGGCAGAAGCAAAAAAGAAGCTGAACAACAAGCCGCCCGTGAAGCATTGGAGTTGATGGGATATTGAAACATTCCAATATATCTGTATTCGTACCGCATAACGGCTGTCCTAATGCCTGCACGTTCTGTAATCAGCGTGAAATTACAGGACAGTCATATCAACCTACTCCGCAAGATGTAATAAATGCCGTCAATATCGCAAGACAATATTCAGATACCAAAAACACGGAAATTGCCTTTTTCGGCGGCAGCTTTACGGCTATCCCACGTGACTATATGCTCTCACTTCTGCAAGCCGCTTATCCGTTCGTTAAAAGCGGTGAATTTTACGGTATCCGCCTTTCCACAAGACCTGACTGCATTGACTGTGAAATTCTTGACATTTTAAAATCCTACGGTGTAACGGCTGTTGAACTCGGTACACAAAGTATGTGTGATGATGTTCTCACCGCCAATAAAAGAGGTCATACCGCTCAAGACAGCGTTGATGCCTCTCTGCTTATAAAAAAATACGGCTTTTCACTCGGTCTGCAAATGATGACGGGACTGTATAAAAGCAATGATGAAAAAGACCTTTATACAGCCCGCAAAATAGCCGAATTACAGCCCGATACCGTGAGGATCTATCCTACTATCGTCATGCGTGGAACGGAACTTTACGACTTATACCAAAACGGCTCATATACCCCTCAGACTCTTGAGACTGCCATTCCGCTGTGTGCGGAACTTCTGCAATTTTTTGAAGAAAAACATATAAATGTCATCCGTCTGGGCTTGCACGACAGTGACAGCCTTAAACAAAACATGACAGCAGGTGCTTATCATCCTGCTTTCCGTGAACTCTGCGAAAGCGAGATAATTTTCAAAAAAACTCTCTCTTTACTTTCCGCTCACGGCATTACAGACGGTAAAGTTAAATTTGCCGTCAATCCAAAGTCCATTTCAAGATTTATCGGTCAGAAAAAATGCAATCTTCAAAAACTTGCAGACATGGGGATTACTCCCATTATCATTCAAGATAGCTCTCTTTCCAAATACGACATTAAAATGAGGAATGAGGAATGAGGAATGAGAAATTATAAATTATGAATTGTGCATTATAAATTGTACATTGCACATTGTACATTGTACATTGCACATTGCACATTGTACATTGCACATTGCACATTGTACATTGCACATTGTACATTGCACATTGTACATTGCACATTGCACATTGTACATTGTACATTGTATATTGTACATTGCACATTGTACATTGCACATTGTACATTGAACATTGCACATTGTAAATTATTAAAAGGGTGAGTGTGTGAAACTTAAAGGACTTGAAGTTCAGGGATTTAAGACTTTTCCCGATAAAACAAAACTTGACTTTACAAACGGCATTACCGCTGTCGTAGGTCCAAACGGCAGCGGTAAAAGCAATATAAGTGATGCTATCCGCTGGGTACTCGGAGAACAGTCCGCAAAGGCTCTGAGATGTTCCAAAATGGAAGATGTCATCTTCAACGGCACTCAGCAGCGTAAAAAAACAGGATATGCACAGGTTACTCTGTCTATCGACAATTCGGACAGAACCCTGCAATTTGACGGGGACGAAATTTCCGTTACAAGACGTTTCTACCGTTCCGGAAACAGCGAATATCTTATCAATAATACCGCTGTACGCTTGCAGGATATTCATGAACTTTTCATGGATACAGGTCTTGGACGTGACGGCTATTCAATGATAGGTCAGGGCAAAATTGATTCCATCGTCTCCACCAAAGGCGAGGACAGGCGTGAAATTTTTGAGGAAGCGGCAGGTATCTCCCGTTTCAGATACAAAAAAGCCGATGCAGAAAAACGCCTTGACAAAACCGAAGAAAATTTGATACGTCTGCGTGACATCATGTCAGAATTAGAGGGACGTGTCGAACCTCTGCGTGTTCAAGCAGAAAAGGCAAAAGCATATTTACAATATGCCGAAGAAAAACGTGGATTGGAGATCGCATTGTGGCTGAGAACTCTTGAAAAATCCTCTCAACAGGTGCGTGAACAGGAAGATAAAATTGCCGTTGCACAGACACAGTACAACGACATCGAAAAGTCTTTACAAAATATCCAAACTCAAACTGAGGATATTTTCAGCAAGCAAAATAATTACGATCAGCAAACTTATGAACTGCATCAGCAGATCTCTGAATGTGACAGCATAAATGCCGAAAAATCTTCCGAAATATCCGTTCTTAAAAATGATATTCTCCATAATGAACAAAATGTTGAACGTATCAAAAACGATATTTCTTCCGCAAAAGAATCCGAAAAACTCGTTGCAGAAGAAATATCGCAAAAACAAAAAAATATTACCGAAAGTGAAAAAGCCCTTTCACTTAAAAATGCCGAACTCAGTATTTATACACGTTCACTGAACTCTCTGAGATCAGAAGAAAACAAAACTTCCGAACAGCTTGACAGCCTTAATGCCGAAATTGCCGAGCTTTCCGAAAATTCTGCCAATGCAAAAATTTCTTATATGACATCCTCATCTTCCATCAGCGAGATAACTACCCGCATGGAAGCCGTTGAAAATACCATAAAAACTCGCTCTTCTCAAAAGATCACTCTTAAAAACATTATTGTCGATCAAGAAAAAATGCTTGGCAAGTGCGTGGAAAATATAAACTCACTTTCACAGAATATCTCCGAAAGTGAAACCGCCCTGAATTCTCAAAAGTCTGAATGTGATAAACTGAAAGCAAATGCAGACAGTCTTTCTCTTGACAGCGAACAGCTTTTCAGAAAAGCCAAAATGCTTGAAGAACTTGAAAAAAATCTTGAAGGCTTT
>CADCCP010000083.1 GCA_902800005.1 uncultured Ruminococcus sp.
TTTTGTCAAAAAAATAGATACAACAGATTTCAATGAATTTTTCAAAGCATAAACAAAAGCCGCTTTGCCGTCAACTCAACGGCAGAGCGGTTTTTAAAATTCGATCATTCAAACATTACAAATTGCTAATTGTTATCAGCCGCCGAGTTCTATCATTTTGTTGATACACTGAACGGCTTTTTCAATGGTTTCGGGAGAAAGTTCTATGACCTCGCCCCCCTCGCCTTTACAGCAGTTGAGGACATCGATCAATGTGGTTGATTTCATGTTTTCGCATATCAGCGATTTGGAAAGCAAATAAAATCTCTTGTCGGGACATTCATACTGGAGATGTTCGGCAATACTGTTTTCGGTTCCTATGATAAACTCTTTTTTATCGGACTTCTTCGCATAGTTCATAATACCTGCTGTTGAGCCGACATAATCCGCTAATTCAGTTACCTGCGGCTGACATTCGGGATGTACAAGCAATTCTGCATTCGGGTGAAGTGATTTAGCGGTTTCGGCGTGTTTTCTCGTTACAGCGGCATGAACAGGGCAGCCGCCCTGCAACAGCTTAATATTCTTTTCGGGAATCGACTTTGCTACAAATGCACCCAAATTACAATCCGGTATGAATAAAATATTATTATTTTCAAGTTGTCTGACTATCTGCACCGCTGACGAAGATGTGACACATACATCACACACAGTCTTTAATTCAGCCGTTGTATTTATGTATGCAACAACCGTGTAGTCGGGATACATTTCTTTCATCTGAGAAATTATCTCCTTGTCGAACTGCTCCGCCATAGGACAACCTGCAATACTGCTTGACAAAATAACTTTCTTTTCGGGAGAGAGCATTTTGACAGTTTCAGCCATGAAACGTACTCCGCACATCAATACTGTTTTATTCGGAGCGGTCTTTGCCATTTTGCTCAGGGCATATGAATCGCCTGTAAAATCGGCAATCTCAATAATTTCCCTTGCCTGATAGCTGTGGGCAAGTATGCATATATCGTTCTCTTTTTTCAGACGAATAATTTCGTCCTGTACTTCTCTTATATTCATATCTATCTTCCAATCTTTATAAAAAATTGTCAAGTTTAAAGGGAAATTTGACAAGTATACTTGACATATCCAATGATCTGTGCTAAAATAGCAAACGTGGAAATCAATCCTCTTTTCTAAAGACGGACTTCGGTGCATTGCATATCGGGCATGACCATGTTTCGGGCAACTCTTCAAACGGTATCAGTGAATTTCTGTACTGATACTTGCATATCGTACAAGTGTACTTTTCAGGCAGTTCCTCATGTTCGGGGATATATGTAGGTGCATACAGAGGTGATGTGCCTTTTATGACATTTCTATAGAAGGCATATGTCATAGGAGTACCTTTGATTTTTTCGCTTCCCGCAATGGGTTCTGCAATGAATATGGTGTGGGTTATCGTTTCAACGGAATTGACCACCTTGCACAAAAACCAACAACACACATCTTCCTGTATGACAGGTGCACCTTCCATAAGTATCTTGTGTTTGACATTGTTGAGTTTGTTGCCGTCACGCCCCGAATTGAACCCCAACGCTCCTATCACTGCTCCGGATGTATTTTCCGAAAGCACACTCACGGTAAATTGACCTGTTCTTTTGATGCATTCATTGGTGTAATTGCTGTGGTTCACGCTGACTGCGATCGTAGTGGGATACGATGACACCTGAACGACCGAATTTACGATACAGGCATTAGGCGAATGCTCTCCCTTCACACCAAGTGCGAACATTCCGTATGAGAGTGATGTCAATAACTTGTCGTACATAATATTTCTCCCTCCGCTTCTTTGATTCAATATTATGATACCATATCCGTGTCCGTTTTACAATAGGAATTTTACATAAATTAGGAATGAGGAATTTGCATTCCCCATTCCCGAAATTCATCGTACTATCCATAGGATAAGCCCGTATATGATTGAAGCTGTTGTACCGTAGACGATGACAGGTCCTGCAATGACAAACATCTTTGCACCGAGTCCGCCTATATAGCCCTCGCTCCTGAACTCCATTGCAGGAGATACTACCGCATTTGCAAAACCTGTTATCGGTACAAGCGTACCTGCTCCCGCAAATTTGGCTATATTGTCATACCAGCTCAAAGCCGTGAACAATGCACTTAAAAATATCAGTGAAATGCTCGTCAGACATCGGGCATCTTTTATATCCATACCGACAAAATATTGATATGTGTCAGTCAAAGCCTGACCGACCACGCATATAAAACCGCCTATCGAAAATGCAGAGATACAGTTTTTTATTGTGGTACTTTTTGGTGACACATTGTCGACCATATTTGCATATTCGTTCTGCGATATATTCATACAGCATTCCCCCTTTTATATATTCTTGACCGATACAATTTGATACATACATGATGGAGTGATGATTTTTGAAAGAGATTTATTTGGACAACAGTGCAACTACAAAAGTCTGTCAGCAGGCTGTTGAAAAGATGGTCGAAGTAATGACCGAAAATTACGGGAATCCCTCGTCCCTGCACAGAAAGGGCTATGAAGCTCAAAAAGAACTGGAAGATGTCAGAAAAACCGTTGCCGATATGCTTTCGGCTGAAAAAGAGGAAATTTATTTCACATCGGGCGGTACAGAAGGTAATAATACCGCTGTATTCGGTGCAGTCGGTGCTTTAAAAAGGCGTGGGAACAGAATTATCACAACTTCTATGGAACATTCCTCTGTCATAGAAAGCGTTCAGAAACTCGAAAAAGACGGATTTGAAGTCGTTTATATAAACTCTGTCGATGAACTTACAAATGTCATAACAAAAGATACTATTCTTGTCAGTATCATGGCAGTAAACAATGAAACAGGCTTTATCAATCCGATCGAGAAAGTGAAGAAGATGATCGATAAAGCAAATTCACCTGCACTGTTTCACGTTGACGCTGTGCAGGCTTTCGGGAAAATCCCGCTTAAACCCAAAAAAATCGGCATAGATATATTGACGGCAAGTTCTCATAAAATACATGGTCCGAAAGGAGCAGGTATCCTGTATTTAAGAAAGGGTACGAGGATAGTACCTTTGCACTACGGCGGTGAACAGGAAAAGAAATTAAGACCCGGTACAGAACCTTTACCGAATATATGCGGAATGGGAACGGCAATTAAAAATCTGCCAGATATGAATGAGGAATTGCAGTTCATGAGGGAACTAAATTCATATTGCCGTGAAAAACTTAAAGATATTCCAAACGTACATATCAATTCCGATACAGATTGTTTACCATATATCATCAACTTTTCCGTTGAGGGCATCAAGTCTGAAACTATGCTTCATTATCTTGAAAACAGAGGAATATATATTTCAAGCGGTTCGGCTTGTGCAAAAGGAAAGAAAAGCCATGTACTTACAGCAATGGGATTGAGTGACAGTCTTGTCAATTCTGCCCTTCGTGTGAGCTTTTCAAGATACAATTCTAAGAACGATATAGATGAATTGGTAAAAGAAATAGCAAATGCAAACAATACTCTTGCAAAAATCCGATAAACGTGATAAACTTCTTTTTAGATGTATTTTTTAAGGAGAACTTCAAATGAAAGAAATTATATTGATAAAATTAGGCGAGATAGTTTTAAAGGGACTCAACAGGAGAAACTTTGAAGACAGTCTTATGAGTAATCTTAAAAGACGTTTGGCAAAAATAGGTGAATTTCATGTTCAGATCGCACAATCTACTATAAGCGTCACTCCCGTACATGATGATACTGATATGGATGAAGTGGAAGACTGCGTTTCAAAGGTATTCGGCATAGCGGCATTTGCAAGAGCCTGTGTTACCGAAAAAGACCTTGATAAAATAAAGCAGGCTGCCGGTGAGTATCTTGCAGACACCTTTGACACTCCGAAAACTTTCAAAGTCGAAGCAAAGCGTTCAGATAAGAAATTTCCATACAAGTCCCCCGAAATATGCGATGAAGTCGGCGGTTATCTTTTGGAGAGATTCCCCGACATATCCGTTGACGTACATGAACCCGATGTCACTGTAACAGTGGAAATAAGGGATCTCGGTGCATACATCAGAGCAGGCTTGATAAGAGGTGCAGGCGGCATTCCTGTAGGTACGGGCGGAAAGGCTTGTGTTTTGATATCAGGAGGCATTGACAGTCCCGTTGCATCTTACATGATGGCAAAAAGAGGCTTGGAATTGACAGCCGTACATTTTGCAAGCCCACCTTATACAAGCATTCGTGCAGAGGAAAAAGTCGTTGAACTGCTTGAAAGAGTGGCGAAGTACAGCGGCAGGATAAAAATGTTCACTGTTCCTTTCACGGAGATACAGGAACAGATAAGAGAAAAATGCAAGGAAGATTATTTTACAATAATCATGCGTAGATTTATGATGGAGATAGCAGAAGAGGTAGCAAGAAGAAACGGCTGTCATGCACTCATCACAGGTGAAAGTCTCGGACAGGTCGCAAGCCAGACTTTAAAAGCCATTGAATGTACCGACAACGCCTGTGATATGCCCGTATTCAGACCGCTTATCGGCATGGATAAAGAAGAAATTATTTCGATTTCAAGAAAGATAGATACCTTTGAAGTATCCATACAACCCTACGAAGACTGCTGTACGGTGTTTACGCCGAAGCATCCCAAGACGAAACCTGTCCTTGCTGAGGTTCTCAGAGAGCAAAATAAACTTGACTGCAGGGAACTTGTTGAAAGAGCCGTTGAGGGCGTAAAACTGACAACCATTGATTGATCGGAGTGAGAGAATATGAATGCAGAAATATACTTTCCAAGAGAAGGTAAGTCTTTCGGACAGACTTCCGAAAAAAACTTTGATGAAACCATCAGAAAGCTCAATGACATCAACGTCAATATCATATATAAAACAGAGATCAATCTCAATGAAAAGAGCATTTCCGAGGCTCTCAAGGTATCGGAGTCAGGCGATGAAAAAATCGGTTTGATATTGATAGCGGACGTTCTTTCGGAGGACAGCAGCGAAAAAGCTAAAGAATTTTTTGAAAGCATTGGTATTCTCGGAAAAATACAGAGAATCGAAGCTGCATACCTCGATCCCGAAGATAATGGCAGTAAAAGTGACAGCAGTACCGGACAGTCAGGCAAAAGAAAAAAATCACGAAAAAATAAAAATGCCGATGCCGAACCTATCGACATATCACAAAGTATCATAACTGTCGAAAACCGCCCTGTCTATGCTTATGCCATAGAATACAACAATAAACTGCTTGTCATCATGCCGAAGTATGACGTTCTGAATATCAGCTTTACTGCCGAATTATACAGCGTTGCAAGTGCCGTTGCAAATCCGAGTTCAAAAGAGGCTTTCTGGAAAAGGTTCATTCCCTGTGCAGGTGACAGACCTCTCGATGTTGTCAGAAAGATCATTCTTATTCTTGCAATATGCACATTCCTTGTATCGTCCTATATCCTCGTACAGATACTTGTAGTTGAACCTGCCACTAACGACAAAATGACTGATGACATAAAAGACCTGCTCGTTTCAACGACAGAGGGCGAAAAAGACGATCACGGTACACCTAAAAAAGAAGTTTCCAGACTTCCTACTGACGGCTCCGAAGGCGTTATTTCAGACTTTTCCCAACTCCTGAAAGCTAATCCCGATACAGTCGGCTGGATAAACGTGCCGAATACCATAATTGATTTTGTTGTCGTCAAACCTCAGGACGGCGTTGACAGCGAATACTATCTGCACAGGGACTTCTACGGAAACTACTCCAAATACGGTACTGTATTCATGGATCGCCGAAGCTCACTGGATGCAAAGAATATGATAATTCACGGTCATCATATGCAGGACGGAAGAATGTTTGCCAACCTTGCAAAGTATGTCGAAAGAGGCAACGAATACGGTATAAACTTCTATAAACAAACCCCTGTCTTTACTTTCAACACTATCTACGAAAAAAGCAAATGGAAAATCATCTCCTTCTTCAAGACAAACACACTTGAATCTCAGGGTGCACCTTTCAACTATCTCAGAGGCGATTTTGTCAGTGATTACGACTTCCTTGATTTCGTTTATAACCTCAGAGTCCGTTCACTTGTCAACTGCCCCGTTGACCTCAATGAAAATGACACTATATTGACTTTGTCAACGTGTGCATATGACTTTGACGATTTCAGGATAGTTATAGTGGCAAGAAAAGTCCGTGACGGCGAAAGCCCTGATGTAGATGTATCAAAGGCGGTTGAAAATCCCTCTCCCCTTTATCCTGATGTATGGTACAACACCTACGGCGGTACAAAACCAAATGTTACATCTTTCCAGAATGCCTACAATAACGGTGAAATTTACTGGTATGACGGTGATAAACAGTGGTCACTGAATGATGATGAGGAATTGGAAAGAGTTCTGAATGAAGGCAAGAAGAATGCAGAAAATATGCTCAAAGCATTTGTTGACGAAATAGACTACGCTGATGAGGAACAGGCTCAGGTAGATGAACTTGTTGAAAAATATATAGAATCATTCAAGAATGCCGAGAGTGCCTCTGAAGTCAACAATCTCTACAACGAAGTTATCGCCGAGATAAAGAAGATAAAAACAAGAGAACAGGTCGATGCAGAAAATTCTGCAGAAGCCGAAAAAAGCCGTATCGAAGCTGAAAGACAGGCAAGCATACAAGCTCAGAACGAACTTAAAGCCAAAAAGCAGTCTGCTGTGACTGAGATCAGAAGCTCCATTGCCGGCAATGAATACCGTATCAAGCAGGCTGATGATGTCACAAAGCTCATGGAGATATATGCAAAACAGATAGGCGATTC
>CADCCP010000084.1 GCA_902800005.1 uncultured Ruminococcus sp.
TATTTTGGAATTTTCAAAATCCCAATTCAAGAAATATACACATATAAATCGCACTGATACTGTACTGTTTTAGGTGCTGTGTGCAAGTCGGGATTTTTTTTTATTTATCGTGTTTATCATTATAACACTTCAATATGGATATGTCAATAATTTGCTTATATTTTTTATTCGTCACTTTTATAGCAGTATAGTGGACTATACCGTTTTGCTATGTAATTTTTTATTGAATATTATATTATTTTGGATTATAATGTGCATATAAGAAATTTTTTGAGGTGGACGTACTATGTATGATGAAAAAACGAAAAAAAAGACTATAAAATATATCACTATCAATCGTGAATATTTAGGACTTAATCTGCCGTTGGGGACAAAAGACCGTTGGAAAGACTATTCTGCGGAACAGGGCATGAGTGTTACGGCACTGATAACAAAGCTGATTGAAGAAGATATGAAGAAGAATGATTTTAAGGGATAAGTGGGACATCATGTCCCACTTGCAGAAACGGAGAGTGTAAAAAAATGCCAACACTGAATTGGATAGGCAAAGACAAGGTTGTAAATCATCACCATGACGTGCCGTACCTGACACTTGACAGGCAGTACAGCTATGATGAAAACGGCTTGCACGGCAGCGACAACGGCAGTCAAAACATGATTATACATGGCGATAACCTGACCGCCTTGAAGTCGCTTTTGCCGAGATACGAGGGCAGAGTGAAGTGTATCTACATAGACCCCCCGTACAATACAGGCAATGAAAAATGGGTATATAACGATAATGTCAATTCCCCCGTAATCAAGCGTTGGATAGGCGAAGTTGTCGGAGCAGAGGGCGAGGACTTGTCAAGACATGACAAATGGCTGTGCATGATGTATCCGAGATTGAAGTTACTTCACAAACTCCTTGCAGATGACGGAGCAATATTTATCAGCATAGATGACAACGAACTTTACGACTTAAAAATGATTTGTGATGAAGTATTTGGAATTAGAAATAAATTAGGAGTTATCGCAAATACCAACAATCCAAAAGGACGTTCTGACGATAAATTTATAGCTACCGCACATGAATACATAATTGTTTATTCAAAAAATATTGAACAAACAATTTGGTTTGGATTTGAAGCAACAGAAGTGATAACTAAAAGATATAACAAATTAGATGAAAACGGAAAAAGATATAGAGAAATAGATTTGAGGAAAACTGGTGAAAATGATTTGCGTGAAGATAGACCAAATCTATTCTATTATTTTTATTATAATAAGAATACAGGGGATTTTTATCCGAGTATTAACAATGACATTCCAACTGGATACATACAAATTTTTCCTGTTAGGGCAGATGGTAAAGAGGGAAATTGGCGTTGGGGAATAGATACAGCTAAATCAAAAATAGATGATTTAATTCCTAAATTTATGCCTGCAAGAAAAATATGGGGAATAATGCAGAAAGATTATCTTGATGAACGAGATTTAGTTAAGCCTACAAGTTCATGGACATTTAAAGATGTAAATAGTGAACGTGGAACAGAAACATTTATAAATTTAGGTTTTAACAAGAAAGATTTTCCAAAACCCAAACCTGTTGGAACTGTTCAAAGATGTATACAGTTATCTACTGACAAAAACGCAATTATCCTTGACAGCTTTGCAGGAAGTGGCACTACTGCCCATGCTGTACTTGATATGAACAAGGCTGACGGCGGTAACAGAAAATTTATCCTTATCGAAATGGAAGATTATGCCGACAGCATAACCGCTGAACGTGTGAAACGTGTTATTGACGGCTACGGGGACGGCAAAAAAGCCGTTGACGGCACTGGTGGTGATTTCAGCTTTTATGAACTCGGTCAGCCTATCTTAAAAGGCGATTTGCTGAATGAAGATGTAGACATCCAAAAAATCCGTGAATACATCTTCTACACCGAAACGAAACAAATCCCCACTTCAAAAGATGATGAACCGTATTTTTTGGGCGAATACGAAAATACAGCGTATTATTTCGTTTATGAGAAAAATACCGTGACTTCTCTCAACATGGATTTTTTGAAAACAGTGAATACAAAAGCCGAAAGATATGTTATTTATGCCGATAAATGCAGTTTAGAAGATGAACGGCTTGAAAATTGTCACATCACTTTCCGCAAGATACCCCGTGACATAACGAGAATATAAAGGAGTGAGTTTATGAGGGAAATTCCTTATCAAAACAGGGTTATTGCCGATATTTCCGACTATCTCCGACAGCTTGAAAAAACAAACAGTCTGCAAAAAGCATGGTATGAATACTGGAATGAAAAAGGTATTGTTGATATGCAGAAATTCCTTGCGAAATTCCCCTATAACAACACCATTAAGGGAGTGCCGAATGTATGTGTGAAAGTCCCGACAGGTGGCGGAAAAACTTTTATAGCTTGCCGTGCAATAAAGACAATAGCCGACTTCATGCCGTCAACCAATCCCAAAGCGGTATTATGGCTTGTGCCGTCCGACAGCATTCTTGAACAGACTGTCAAAAACCTTTCAAATCCAAATCACCCCTACCGTCACGAGATAAACAAGAACTTTGCAGGACGTGTTGAAGTCTACACCAAAGAACAACTCCTTTACGGTCAGAATTTTTCTCCCGATACCGTCAAGGAAAACCTTTCTATATTTGTATTCAGTTTCGCTTCACTCCGTATCAACTCCAAAAAACAGGATATTCGCAAAGTCTATCAGGAAAACGGAAACTTGATGAATTTTGCTGACTATTTCTATGAAAAAGAAACCAATCATGACCGTACCCACGAAACTACATTGATACAAGTTATCCGTCAGCTTAATCCGATAACCGTTGTTGACGAAAGCCACAATGCACAGTCTGATTTAAGTGTTGAAATGCTTACAAATGTCAATCCGTCATTCATTCTTGAATTGACCGCCACCCCAAAAGGCAATAGCAATATTATTTCCTATGTCAATGCAGTTGACCTCAAAAAAGAAAACATGGTGAAACTGCCGATAATGGTATATAACCGCAAGTCAAGGGACGATGTAATATCGGACGCTGTACTTTACAGAGATTATTTGGAGAAAGTCGCACAAAATGCACCGAGATATATACGTCCGATAGTTCTCTTTCAAGCACAGCCGAAAAACAGTGATGACAGTGCAACTTTCGATAAACTCAAAAAGAAACTCATTGAAAAAGGCATTCCCGAAGAACAAATCGCCATTAAGACCTCAAAGATAAACGAACTTAAAGGCATAGAGTTAATGGACAGGAATTGTCCGATAAGGTACATCATCACGGTAAATGCACTTAAAGAGGGTTGGGACTGCCCATTTGCATATATCCTTGCTTCCGTTGCCAATAAAACATCATCTGTTGATGTAGAACAGATAGTCGGACGAATACTCCGAGAGCCTTATGCGGAAGATTATGCAGAAACCTTGTTGAAAACGTCATTTGTATTCACAAGTTCAAATGACTTTTATGCAACACTTGACAATATCGTGAAAGGCTTGTATAATGCAGGATTTACCCAAGCGGACTATAAAGCCCCCGAATTGACTTTGACGATAGAAGAACCGCCCACAGATGTTTATATTCAAGAGCAAATTCCCCTTGTCGAAAATACTCCTCCCGAAAGTGATGATGACTTTGGAGATATAACATCAACTCCGATAAATTTCACTGGTAACAGCGTATCTGACAATCAAGGATTTACACAAGAAATTGAACAGGCAAGGCAACAATCAAGAGAATACTCACAACAAGCCCAAAAAACCGAAGATACAGGCACTTATAATTTCGGAGATGATATTATGAACAATGAATACACAATAAGACCTGAATTTGCAGATGAAATCGAGAATTTAAGATTACCTCAATTTGTCGTACAGGCTGACAGAATAGCATTGTTCGGTATGAATGCAAAATATGAACTGCTGACAAAGGACAGGCTTTTAGAAGATTTTGTCCTTGCAGAGCAGGACTGCCATATAGACTTTACTTTCACAACTTCCGATATTTACCATATAGATATAAACGATACGGATAACTTGCCGAAATGCAGGATAGCTTCACAGCTTGAACAGAAGCTACTGAAAGACACTCTCAACTCCAAGCCCGAAGAACAGCAACGAGAAAGTATTGTGAATATAATAGTCGGTCAACTTAACAGGAGTAACCGTTATTCACATAACGATATAAAGTCTTACGTCCGCAGGGCAATCGAAAGATTAAACAAAGATGAAATCGAATTGATAACCAATAATGTTAATTCATTTGCAGAACAAATCAAAACAAAGATAGAAAAGCTTGAAGAACAACATCAAGCTACAGCATTTTACAGAATGATTGATACAGGTGAAATTGAATGTCAGCCGATGTTCAAGTTTAGGAAAGTCATATCACCGAGCGAAATCGTAAATAAAATTGACGGTTCATTGTATCAAGCCGAATACGGTAATCTTAATGAATATGAAAGACAAGTTTTAGACAAAATAAATGCAACAGGAAATGTTTTTTGGTGGCACAGGGTAAATGAACACGATAAAAGAGATTTTTGCATAAACGGCTGTATAAATCACTATCCCGATTTTATCTTCAAGACGAAAAAGGGCAATATTGTTATCGTTGAAACAAAGGGAGATAACCTTGACAACAGTAAGAGTAAAGCAAAAGTGAAAATGTGTAACGCATGGAAAAACCTCTCAAAAACCAAGTATTTCATGGTATTCGAAAATAGGAAAATGGACGGAGCTTACGATCTGAACGAGTTTTTAAATATGTTTAAGAATATGTAAAAAGCAATCCTGCAACTTTGATGTTCAATCATCAAGTTGCAGGATTTTTTTCTTTTCGCTGACAAGTGGGACATCGTGTCCCAGTTGTTTTTTTATTCTCCCGATAACCTCAAAATATCATCATAGATTTTGTTGCTGACGAAAAAGCCGTTTTTGATGATTTCATCAAGCAATGGCTTGACTTCTGATATGATACCTTGATTTTTAGCCTTTATCAAAACACCGATACTTCCTGTTACGGTAAGTCCAAGAAATTTGGCGGTTTTTCTTGCCGACAAATCATCTAATATGACCAAATCGGCTTGTAATGATTTCTGCTGTGCAAGTATCATAGTTTCAACTTCTCCTGCATGGAGTTTTGCACTGTACATAGCATAATCTTTCGGATTTTCGATTTTCAATACTTTTATCCAGTCATTAGCCGAAAAAACCGTAGCACTTGCTTTATCGTTTTTTTCGAGGACTTCTTCATAAACAGCGTTGGCAATATAGATTGTTCCGTATAATTTACGCAGTATATCCAATCTTCCGATATTGCCGAACACAAGTAAAGGTGTTGTATTCACTACTACTTTACGCATTGGCAATATCCTCTTTGAGTTCATCTTCACTTTCAAAGTTGAAGATAGATATTCCATTCTCCGAAAGGAAACGGATAAAATCCATTTTCGGCATATTGGCAATATCCGCACAGTAACCGAGCGAAACACCTAATTTTGTGTAGTAAAAGAGTGCCGTTGCCTGTCTTGCATAGTTTACGGCAAGCGTTTTTGAAAGTCGTGTATCGTATAACACTTCATCGGGTATTGATACTGAAACATTAAACATATAAATTCTCTCCTATTCTGTTTCTTCTTCTACTGCTGACAGTCCCATATCGGCTTTTATCAAATCATTGATATAGCCATTAACGGATTTACCCAAGCTTTCAGCGTGTGCCTTGATAAGTTCCAAATCACCTTTTTTAAATCTTACAATCGTTGTGTCATAAGCCTTTTTACAATATTTTGCCGTTGCATTCTGCTGTGCTTTTGTTATAGGCATTTCAATCACCTCCATGACAATAATTATATCATACAAGCATATTGATAGCAATATACAAAATGTACGAAAATATATTGTTATCATTGTAATTTTTCTACTCAACGAAGTTTCACTAACTTGGACATCGTGTCCCACATAAAACGAAAGGCAACTATAACGGAAAATCCGTATAGTTGCCTTTGTTTTATCATTTAGTAACTGTTACCGTGAAATATTTCTTTGATATAGTGCCGTCTTTGTCCTTGACTTTTATGCATATCTCATAATCCGTTGCCTGTGCAGGCTTGATTGAAACAACTGCATTTTCATTGAAGTTCTGATTTGTAGTCCATGTTGTTTGTGCTTTCTGCTTGTAGAATACAGCGTATGTATAATCTCCTGCACCGCCTGTTGCAGAACCTTTTACAGTAACTGTACTGCCTTTTTTGATCTGCGTTGCCGATACAGAAGAAATATTCGTCAGTTTTGCATTGACCTGTACTGTAAAGAATTTTTTAATGATGGTGCCGTTGCTGTCTTTTGCCTTTACACATACATCATAGGTAGTTGCCTTTGCGGGCTTGAATGTGACAGTCGGATTTTCGCTGAAAGCCTGTGCAGTAGTCCATTTTGTCTGTGCAGTTTGTTTATATACAACTTGATACTGGTAGTTACCCATACCGCCCTGGGCAAGACCATTTACAGTAATTTTCTGTCCGAGAACAATGTTGTCTGCCGAAAGGGTTGAATTGTTTGCAAGTTTGGCATTTACTTTTACATCAAAGTATTTTTTTACAACTTTGCCCGTACTGTCTTTTACTTTCACGCATATTTCATTTGGTTGTCCACTTGCTTTCAGCCCTTTTCTTGTAATATACAGCATAGGTGCAGTTATCTTCATTGCTTTTTGCATTTACCGTCACGGTCTGTCCCAACAATATTTCATTTGCGGAAATTGTCGATTCATTCTCCAATTTCGGTATAATCTCCACAAATGGTATATGATTTTCGCTTGCATAAGTTTCCGCACAACTACCTTTTGCACCGTATATTGTCAAGCCTGTACAACCTTCAAATGCCCAAGCTCCTATTGAAGTCACGCTGTCGGGGATCGTTATGCTTGTCAAGCCTGTACAACCGGAAAATACACCATCGCCTAAAAATACACTATCGCCTATGGAAGTCACGCTTTTTCCGTCTATAGTTTTGGGAATGACAACATCTCCGCCATCGCCTGTGTAATCTGTAATTGTTACGGTGTTGTCATCATTCACTTCGTATTCAAAGTCAGATATATTATCAGCTTTTACCAAAACGGTAAAATACTTCTTGACTTCCGTACCATCGCTATCCTTGACTTTAACACATACGTCATAAGTTGTAGCTTTCGCCGGCTTGAATGTAACTGTCGAATTAGCGTTATAAGACTGTGCTGTAGTCCATTTTGTCTGTGAAGTCTGCTTATAGAGAACATTATACTGATATGTACCTGTTCCACCCACTGCCGAACAATTCACCGTTATCTTATTTCCCAACACAACAGATGTTGATGACAGAGCGGATATGTTGAGCAAAGATGATGTTTCTATAAGCTTATAATAAACATTCAAATAATTATAATCATCATCTCCTTCTTCTGCATAGGAATAAGGATTTTCGAGAGCTGCAGGAGCAGGGTGCTTGATGTCGAAATAAACCGTGAACCTGAGGGGCTGACCCTCAACTGCCTCTTTTACAGGTACGTTGGACAGGCTGTTCCATGTACGGTCATGCAAAGGCTCATAATATCCCCAACTATCTGACCATTCACCGTCAAGACGTACTTTGAACTGAAGATAGCTTTCGCCTGTGGGTTCGGCATCAACGTACCAACTAACGAACATATCCGGGGTTACTTCATCAATCTCTACAACACCCTCATAAACGCCGTCACCGTCTACATCTGTCAACTGAATGTCACTATCCCAACCGTTGAAACTTCCAACTACACCTACAGAGTGTTTCGGTATATCGGCAGATTTTGATATTTCTCCAATCGGCTCATAGGGCTGATAAGGTTCTTCCGGTCCTATTATTTCACTTTTATAATATCCGTTGTAAAGCAACCATCCACCAGATTTATATGTATACCTGGTCTTGTAAATGCCACGTCCGGGAGTCGGATTAGCGTTCCTGTCGGTAGGATCGTCCGTTGTAGGTGTAGCATCTACTGTGTAAATCATACCTGCGTTTGCAGGTGCATCGAATGCAAGGTCTGCTGTCTGATAGCCGATTTCCTTAGCTTCGATCTGATCATCTGTCTTACCGCTATTGAAAACGATAGTTGTTGCATTAAAGGGTACTCTTATCTGCCAAATGTCAGTGCCTTCAATTTGAGTCATCTTTGTGCCGGGGGAAGGAACAGGCTCCCAAACCTCTGTGCCACCCTCTTCAACGGGATAGTTACTCTTTCGGGCACCCCAATCATTGTTTTCAAGATCATAAGTTCTTGCATAGTCCACATTCCACCAGTACGCATAAACTTCGTCCCATTTAGTCTGGCTGTTGTCAAAGAATACATAGTCGCTAACCTGTGTTTCATAATACTCGGAGTCCTCTGATACAGGCTCATCTTCAACGGGTTTACCTGTATATACCCAATCACCGTCACCAATCTTATAGCTTACTGGCCAAATTTGATCGTCATCGCCAGTTGTATCGAATTTTACATAGATAACGGTATCTTCTTCAAGAGTTACCTCAATAGTCGTTTGACTGTTGTATGTTCTGTCATAGTATGCTTCATATACACCGTAACTTTCGTCCCAAGTACCGTCTGCACGGACTTTGAAGTTATAAGTTCCTGCACTGAGAATATCCGTTTTACCTACATATACGTCTTTAATGGGCTTACCTGTGTATATCCAATTACCGTCACCTACCTTATAGCTTACAGGCCAAATCTGATCGTCATCGCCGGTTGTATCAAGCATGACAGAAATCGCAGCATTCTTGTAAAGGGTAACGTAAATATTCGTCTGGCTGTTCTGGGTTCTGTCATAGTCTGCTTCATATACGCCGTAAGCTTTGCTCCAAGAACCGTCTGCACGAACTTTGAATTGATAGTCGCCTGCACTGAGAACATCTGTTTTGCCGACATATACGCCCGTTTCGGTTTCATACATTGGAAAATCGGGACATGCCCCCCAGCCTGTCATACTGCCGACAATGCCATACTTGCTTGCACTGACCGGATCGGTAGGCTCTGCAGGTTCATCTTCAATGGGTTTTCCGGTATATATCCAGTTATAATCAGCACTACCGTTTTTCACGATTGCATAACTCAACGGCCAAATCTGATCGTCATCGCCGGTTGTATCGAATTTTACATAGATAACAGCCTTTTCTTCAAGGGTTACTTCAATGTTTGTTTGGCTGTTGCATGTTCTGTCATAGTCCGCTTCATATATGCCATACTGTTCGTACCATTCATTATCCGCACGGACTTTGAACTGATAGTCACCTGCGACGAGTTCATTTGTTTTACCGACATATACGCCCTTTTCGGTTTCATACATCGGGAAATCTGCCGAATTGCCCCAACCTGTCATATTGCCGACAATGCCATACTTGCTTGCACTGATCGGATTGATAATCTCTGAGGGATCTTCTTCTTCAACAGGCTTACCTGTATATTCGCCTGCTACAACCTCACTACCTAAGAGAACTACATAAGATATAGGCCAAATCTGGTCGTCATCGCCTGTTGTATCGAAAGTAACAACGATGTCAGAACCATCGGGGACTGATACTTTGCAGTCTGTTTGGCTGTTGCATGTTCTGTCATAGTCTTCTTCATATACACCGTAGCATTCGTCCCAAGCACCGTCTGCACGAACTTTGAATTCATAGTCACCTGCCACAAGTTCTTTGATGATACCAACGTATTTGCCTTCTTCAACTTCATACATGGGGAGATCGGTACTCCAGCTTGTCATTGAACCTACAAGACCATATCTGCTTGCGGTCATTGTTTCTGTTGAGAAGAATGATACAGGCCAAAGAACTTCATCATTACCGTTTGTATCAAGCATAACGATGAGGTCTGTTGTGCCGTCAACTGTTACTTTGCAGTTAGTCTGGCTGTTCATTGTTCTGTCGTAGTCTTCTTCATACATACACCAACTGTCAGCCCAAGCACTGTCGGCACGTACTCTGAACTCATACTCACCTGCTGCGAGATCCTTGTAAACACCTACATAAACGCCGTCACCATCGGTATCTGTCATAGGAACATCAGGACTGCCGCCCCAATCTGTCATTGCACCAACGATACCTATTGTGTGATTCTCAAAATAATTGTCAACGGTATCGTCACCGTCAAAAGAATCACGAGCGGAAACAGAAAGTGCTGTCATTGAACTTACCGTTGCCGCCGCAAGCGACACCGCCAAGACTTTACGCAAAACACTTTTATTCATTCGGAAAACCTCCTATAATAAATTTTTTAACAAAATTATATAACTTTTTCATAAAAAAGTAAATAATTTTTTTAAATTTAAAGTATTTTTGTATAAACAAATTTTTATGACATTTTTTGTATATAGACTACTATATAAAACCAAAAATCTCACGATAAAAAATTGGAATACCGTTGCAAAAATGCTTGAAAACTGATATAATAATTGCAGAAAGTTATGAGGTGATTTCATTGGAGGTTTGTGAATGAAGATGAACTGACACCTGCCGACATAGAGTCACATTACAAGGCTGACGGCAAAATTCACAATCAAGAAAGAGATATTTTGAAATTCTATTCCAATGCTGTTGTTGATTTAAAGTGCAAGATAGGATTTGAAAACCAGTCCGAAAAAGATGAATTTATGCCGATAAGGATATTCAGCTATGACGGTGCGGAATACCGCAATCAGTACACGGACTTGAAAAACGGCAAAATCAAAAAAGGTTATCCCGTTATTACACTTTTGCTTTATTTCGGCAAAGAGGACTGGAATTATGCTAAAAATCTTCATTCCTGTCTTGACATACCCGAAAGACTTCTGCCGTTTGTCAACGACTACAAAATGAATTTCTTTTCGGTGAAAGACCTGACAAAAGAGCAGATAAATATGTTTCAGACGGATTTCAAAGTTATAGCTGAATTTTTCCATGCACTCGGCAACGGTGAAGAATATCACCCAAGCAGTCAGAAACTGGAATATCCCGAAGAAGTGATTGATATGATAAGCGTGTTTTCCAAAGACGAAAGATTTAGAGATGAATACAACGCAATAAGCGAAGAAACCAAACAGGGAGGTATTACTATGTGTGAAATTTATGACAAAATACAGGCTGACGGCATAACAAAGGGTATCAAACAGGGCATTGAGCAGGGTATTGAACAGGGCAAAAAAGAGGGTGAAGAACTCGGAATGTTAAGAACCCTTGCAGGACTTGTGAAAGATGGTTTACTGTCATTAGCAGAAGCTGCGAAAAGAGCCAAAATGACACCGACTGACTTTGAAATCAGAACCGCAGGCATGGCATAAAATAAAATAACCTTAAAAATATATACAACACCGTTTCGGCAAATTTGTTGAAACGGTGTTGTATTTTTTATCCGTCATGAAGTGGGACATCGTGTCCCAGTTGTTCTCACTTGTCTAACCATGCAGACCGCCACTTCAACCGTCCAAACTCACAGCCCGACTTCTCAACCGTCCAAATCTCACGAACACAACCAAATCACTCCAAAATACGCATATCCGCATGAAAAAAAGCTGAACTGCTGAAAAAAGACCGATTGACCGCCAAATCTCACGAAACCAAACTCACAAACCGAAATCCACCGTCTAACCACTCTCCAATCTCTCAAAATCTCCTAAAAACCGCAATTTCTCACTCTAACCTCACCTAACGCAGATTTCAAGGCATAGACCACTATAAAACATACCTAACTACCTATATATCTCACTATAATCTATAATCTGCATTTTTCTTTCTTAAAATCAGCCCTACTATCTATATACTAATTATACCCATAGTATACTATTCTTTCTTCTATTGGCTAAAGAGTGGGTATAGAGTATGACCCCCCTTTTTAGGGGACTACCCCCGTATAAAAATAACTGAAATCCTGTATTTCCGCTTGACATGATATTACAGACTGTTTAAAATGAAGTTGATAAACGATAGGGAAAGTCCTAATCAGTGCCATAACAGCCTGTTCGGGACTTTCTTCTTTTTCTTCCTGCACGTTTTCAACCACATTTTCATCAACCGAAATGGAGTAGTGATTATCGGAATAACTGCCGTCA
The DNA here is from genome assembly GCA_902800005.1 of uncultured Ruminococcus sp. Lineage (GTDB taxonomy): Bacteria > Bacillota > Clostridia > Oscillospirales > Acutalibacteraceae > UBA1213. Next base: position 12,117 of record CADCCP010000084.1, read on the forward strand.
TCTTTTATTACGTTCCTTTTTGCTATGACACCAAGTTCCACAAGTTCATTGATAACATCTATGACCTTGTTTCTGCCGATTTGCAAGGCACGAGAAATATCATTAAAACTGTTCCACATATCATTTTTCTTTTCGACAATGGCACGGCATACAAAGAGATACATTCTCAACTGCACACCTGACAGCACTCCGAGAATGTGTCTTTTCACTTTGAAAAAGCCTTTTTGTACAACAGCTTTAAGATGATAAATGTTTGTTCCCAATCGTCCGTTTGCCCTGCAATGACGTTCCACACGTTCTATGACACCTTTATGTACCAGTTTCCAAATGATTTTGCTGACAGTTTCTTCTTTCTTGATACCGCACTTTTCGGCTATGGTAGACTGCTTGATCTGCACATTGTAACTATTCCCGAATACACAGCTATACAGACATACAGCTACTTTTATTTCATTAGGGGACAAGCCTAAATCAAGAATATCATTGTTCATTCTGAAATATGCCTGCATAACTTTTCACACTCCTTTTAAATCATTGTAAAAAAATGCTTTCGGAAATCCGAAAGCATTTAATCCTATCTTATACAAATACCATAACATTGTTCGTTAAACAAACAAGTTTCACACTTTATCTGTTGCTTAAATCGCTCATACAATTCTTCATCAGAGGGTAGTTCATAACTGTCGATTTTCTCAAACATATCAGGATTTTTTATTCCTAAATCATAAGTTCCGTTTTTCCTTTTATATAGATATATTTCGCCTACAAATGAAACACTATCTCCGACTTTTATATCGTGTTCTTTAAATATTTCAGCATCCATAATCCAAACGTGATTTTCTTTATCTACTTCTATATCTCCACTATATGTCATATATGAAACATAAATACGCTTGAACAGATATTTGTTATCTTCAATTCTCAACACTTCACCTTTGAAATTACCATTTCCTCCTGCATTGTAGAAACAGCCTTTAAAACCGTTCCTTTTGCATTGGCTAATATTAATCATAATTCTACAACTCCATTCCTATACATTTTTGAATTTGTAACTTACAATACTAACATATCAGCGACTTATTTTCAAGTATATATTTTTTTCTTATCTTCTCGGTCTTGAAGTCTGATTATTGGTATTTGGATATAAATTTCGGTTTTCCTTTTTAATCAAGTCCTCATTGACATCTTTATTTTTAGCAAACACTGCATTGACCTGATAGCCTAATGCAAGATACTTTTCTTTATACTTTTTGACTGCCGTTATTCCTGCTTCATCGTTATCAAGACGGAAATTCAGCGTTTTTACTTCTTTATGTTCTGCAAGGAACGCTTCAAGTGCAACGTCCGATGTACCGCTCAATGTAATTCTTGTCTGTTTTTTGTATGCACCTGTGCCGTAAATATTGTCCGTCATGGTGCAATGACTTAACAAGTCTATCGGTGCTTCAAAGATATATACTCTTGTCGTATCCTCTCCGATCTGACGGAAAGCATATCTCTTGTCAGAATTTTTACAGTCACCACGATATTTCTTTTGTGTCAGTGTACCCCTGATACTGCCGAAACGCTCAACACCTTTTTCATCATGACCGACAAATACACA
>CADCCP010000085.1 GCA_902800005.1 uncultured Ruminococcus sp.
ATTCGTATTTGTCAAGAGTTTTTTTAAACTTTTTTCAAAAACTTTTTTGCACTCTGTCGAAATTTGTTTTCGTGCGACAGCTTGTTTATAATACCACACTTGTTTTCATTTGTCAAGGGTTTTTTTGAAATTTTTTTCAGACTTCAAAAGTATGACCAATGCAACTATAAGCATAGGTATTCCGCCGATAAATCCATTCGGGCAAGGTCCAAGTATCATTGTAGAACCGTATAAGTACGGTATTCCCTGAAACATGACTGCCGCTGAATTTATCGCATTCACAGAACCGTGCATGAGAGAAGCGGGAAATATACTTCCTGTTTTTTCCGTGAGCCAACTGAGTATCACCCCTGCCGAAAAGCAAAATACGCTCATTGCTATCACGCCGACAACAGGATAGCCGAAATATCTTACTCCGTAATTATAGCCCGTCATATTGATAGGTGTATGCCAAAATCCCCATATAAAGCCGGATATAAGATGTGCCTTAAACGGAGAGTATTTTTTGCGAAGCTCAGGGTAGAGATACCCACGCCAACCTATTTCCTCTCCCATGCCGAGAACGATATTAACAAACGGTGCAATAAATATTCCGCTCACTATCTCCTGCGATATATAATATTCGGCTGTGACGTTATTTATGTGGTTATCCGAAAGAGCCTTAGAAACATATCCGAAAGACATATCAAGTTCATTCGGCAATACAGCAAAATACACGATTGCTCCCAAAAATGTCAACATTCCCGGCAAAAGCCATGCTATCATATAATAACGCCAGTTCCTTTTGAATCCGAATTTAAAATTTGCCGAAAGAGAAATTCTATTTCCGCTTATTTTCTGCGTGATGAAAAAAGCGTATGTCGGAGCAAGCATCGCCACGACCGTATTCACATGATACAAATAGCTGTTTGTTCCGACCACTATTGCTATGCTCCACATGAACCATGCTGCTGCATACACCCACAACAGATATATCCAAAAATATTTTTTCTGCACCTCGTCGCCCCCTGATGTAAGATCAAAAAAATTGTCAGAAATTATTTTTCGGGAAAAAACAAGGACAGCCTTTTGACTGCCCTTTTCTGATAGCACATTGCTAATCGGTTTAGTTGCCCAAACCTATTTTGTTGTACTGCTTGACGACCATCTCAAAGAAAAGTCCCAAAGCCGTTCCGCAAAGAACATACACAAGTATCATGTATTGGAAAGGTCCTCCAAGTATCAGTGTTCCCACATCACTGTCATACATCGTATTATACCACGGAATATTCAGAAGTCTTACTGCATGTATCCCACCGCAAACGAGAATGTCTATCAGGATAAGTACCCCTTCATTCGCCTTTTTGAACATAAGGGCAAATATAAAAAACATACCCATCACTATAAGAATAGTGCTGCTCCTGTAATAATTCTCGACCTGCATCACTCTTACAACGTACCCGAGTGTTACGAGAACTCCGCCAATCAAAAAATACAATAACTTATTCCTGTCCATCAGCTTTCCTCCAGCATTTCCTCAAATCCGAAAATATATTTTTTTGCTTTTTTTCTGAGGTAATCGGAATTTTTAGCTGAAGCCCTGTCATACACTGCCACCGTATACATACCCGCTTTGTTAGCACCCGTGATCCCTTCAGGTATGTCCTCGAACACGATACACTCTTCCGGCTCAACTGAAAGCCTCTCTGCCGTTTTGATATATACATCAGGAAAACTCTTGTTTTTTCCCACCTCGCTCGTATAACATACGGTATCAAAATATTCGTGCAGACCGTTGTTTTTCAGCACAGGCTCCAACAGATACGGATCGGAAGATGTAGCAAGACCTATTCTTACATTGTTTTTTCTGAGGTATTCAAGATACTCCTTGACACACGGCTTTGCTCTGACATTATGTTCATATTCATGCCTTGCCATATCAAGCCATGTCTGCATTATCTCCTCAACACTCTCTTTCAGCGAATACCTGCTTTTTGTATACTCCGCTGCCGTCTTGAAAAACATTCCCTTTACAGCATCGCTGTATTCCTGAGTGACAGGTATGCCGTGTTCCGTAAGAAAATCATTGTCCACCTTTTCCCATACATACATCGAATCTATGATAGTTCCGTCTGCATCAAAAATAGCTGCTTTGAAGCCTTTCATACTGTCCTCCAAAATTCCCATTACATATTTCATTATATCATAAACGAATTTAATATTAAAGCTACATAAGACAAGAATTTTCCATCAATTTTTTGTGCATTTTTCCAAAAATTCAGTTTTTCAAAATCATTATTGATGGTTAAAGTATTGGCAGAAGTTTCGGACATCTCTTTTCATATACAGTGAAATGGGTAAAACCGCATTTCAGAAGTATTCTCAAGCCGTCTTCTATGCCTGAGCCGACATCTCCCCAACGGTGTGCATCAGAGCCTATCGTAACATATTTTCCGCCAAGTTCTCTGAAACGCCTGATTATATCCTCATCAGGCAAGGTCTTGCCTATCATCTGACGAAGTCCGGATGTATTGACCTCAAGTGCTTTGTCATTCTCCGCAAGCCTTTTAAGCACCTTGTCAAGTTCAGTCTGAAATTCACTTATATCCGCCTTTACATCGGGATTTGCTGCTATATATCTCATTGGATATGTCAAATGTGCAAGCGTATCAAAAACATTCTCTTCAACAATCTCCAGCAATTCCTCAAAATACCTTTCCAAAAGTTCCCTGACATTTTCCTGTGTGTACTCCAAAAAATAAAAATCTCTTTCGTTTTTCAGATTATGCAGAGAGCCTATCACAAAATCATATTCCGCAAGCGATAAAACTTCTTCCGCTGCCTTTCTGTCCTGACAGGGCTGTCCCAATTCTATACCCGTGTAGATATTCAATCTGTCTATATACATTGCCCTCGCCTTTGCGGTATCTCTGATCGAGTTTTCGATACAATTTCTGTAGTCAATGCTTTCTGCATTTCCGTAATATTCATTGCATTCACAGTGATCCGTCACCGTAAGCGAATACAATCCCATATTTGCTGCCCTCTCGCACATCATTATAACACTGTCATGTCCGTCAAATGAATTTTCACTGTGCGTGTGGCTGTCAGAAATAAACTTATACTTCATCTTCAACACTTCCCCTTGTATCCTCATTTTTTCTCCCACATCATTATATCATATCACTTTTTATTTTTAAACATCAATTATAACACAATTTTCCGTCTTTTTCCCTGAATAAATTATTATAATTGAAAAATTCTCTTGATTAAATCCGAATAATGTTATAAAATATTCATTGTAACATATTTTGAAAGGAATGTTTTTTTATGAAAGCTGTTATAACCGTTTTGGGTAAAGATACCGTCGGTATCCTTGCAAAAGTTTCAACTGAGTGTGCCGCTGTCGGCGTGAATATCCTTGAAGTCACCCAGTCCGTCCTGCAGGGAATGTTTGCTATGATAATGTTCGTTGACATTTCGGGCTGTACCGTCCCCTTTGAAAACCTCGTTGACTCCCTCACCGAAACAGGTGAAAACATGGGTGTAAAAATTCACGTCATGCATGAGGACATCTTCAATGCAATGCACAAAATCTAATGTACAATTTGCAATGTACAATGTGCAATTTATAATTCATAATCCACAATTATTATGAAGAAAGGACTTTTTAAATGATAAATTCACATGATATACTCGAAACTATCAATATGATAGATAATGAAAATCTTGATGTCAGAACTATCACAATGGGTATCTCTCTGCTTGACTGCATAGATGACAACATCGACATAGCCTGCAAGAAAGTTTATGACAAGATATGCCGCTATGCCGAAAAACTCGTTAAAACAGGTGAGGACATCAGCAAAGAATACGGTATCCCCATAATTCACAAGAGAATAGCCGTTACACCTATCGCTATGCTTGCGGCAGCTTGTCCGACAATGAGCCCCGTCAAATTTGCAAAAGCCCTCGATACTGCCGCAAATACTGTGGGTGTCAACTTTGTGGGCGGATATTCCGCTCTCGTTCACAAGGGCTTTGCACAAGGAGATTATGCCCTTATAGAGAGTATTCCCGAAGCACTCTCCGTCACCGAAAAAGTTTGTTCATCCGTCAATATAGGCAGTACAAAAGCGGGTATAAATATGGATGCGGTTGCAAAAATGGGTAAAGTTATCCGTAAAACCGCCGAACTTACCGCAGACAGAGATTGTATCGGTGCGGCAAAACTCGTTGTATTCTGCAATGCTCCCGAAGATAATCCCTTTATGGCAGGTGCTTTTCACGGTGTCGGCGAACCCGACTGTGTTATAAACGTAGGTGTATCAGGTCCCGGAGTTGTCAGGGCTGCACTCGCAAAAGCAGGTGACTGCAATATTACAGAAGTTGCTGATATAGTCAAAAAGACCGCTTTCAAGATAACCCGTATGGGACAGCTTGTTGCAAAAGAGGCTTCAAAAAGATTAAGCGTACCATTCGGAATAGTTGACCTTTCACTTGCCCCCACTCCTGCAATAGGTGATTCCGTTGCATACATACTCGAAGAAATGGGACTTGAACAATGCGGTGCTCACGGTACAACAGCTTGTCTTGCACTCCTCAATGATGCTGTTAAAAAAGGCGGTGTCATGGCATCATCTCATGTAGGCGGCTTGTCAGGTGCATTCATTCCCGTGACAGAAGATGCAGGCATGATCGCCGCTGCACGTTCAAAAGCCCTCTCCATCACAAAACTTGAAGCCATGACCGCTGTATGTTCGGTAGGTCTTGACATGATAGCCATTCCCGGTGATACAAGTGCAGAGATAATCTCAGGCATTATTGCAGATGAAGCCGCTATCGGCATGGTAAACTCCAAAACTACCGCTGTACGCCTTATCCCTGCCATAAACAAAAAAGCCGGCGAAGAACTTAATTTCGGCGGTTTGCTTGGCAGTGGTCCTATAATGGACATCAACCCGAAATCCCCTGCAAAGTTCATTTCTCGTGGCGGAAGAATCCCCGCTCCCATGCAGTCACTTAAAAATTAGCAATTATAAAAAAAACGGCAGTTCACTTTGAACCGCCGTTTTTTTATTGCTCAAATCCTCAGTATCGAAAAAGTGCCTTTTTCATTCATACAGTTTTTTCATTTTTTCGATTTCCGCTTTCATGTCATCTATCAGCATTTGCGGTGAAAGCACTTTTATCCATGAACCCTGACTTAACAGATAAATCAAAAGTCCTCTGCCGTAATTCACCTCTGCCGTAATAACACTTGTTCTGCCGTTTTTCTTGATAACTCTCGCTGTCGGTATCCTGTCGAGAACTGCCTGCACAGACAAGCCTGTAAATTCAAATTCTATCTTCACGACTTCTCCCGGAAACATAAATTGATTTTTCTTTCGGAAGTCGCCCTCATTGAATTTGTATTTCTTATCATCTTTGAAAAACTCCCTGCTTTCACGGATATGCCTTATCCTGTCAATACGGAAATATTTTGCTTTTTCGGGTTCGGTATCGTCATAAGCTATCAGATAAAAATAATACTCACTGAACATGATGGAAACAGGTCTTAATTTCCTTATGATTTCACTCCTGTCCATTTTCAGATACGTCACCGTAATATATCGCTTTTCCTCTATGCACTTTATGATCTGCCATAAATTTTCAATAACGCTGTCACAATCCGAATGTACCTCACTGTAACAATTCATTTCTTTTCCTACGATATACGTCAGAATATCCCTGTTCTGCAAAGTCGTGAATTTTTCAAGTTTCTGCACTATCGAAAGCATATCATCACGATTGAAACATCTTACTCCCAACAGTACTTTCAATATCGCAAACAGCTCCGAATTTTTCAGCAGTTCATCACTTTTTAAAATATAGCTTTTCAGCTTGTTGGAATAGACGATTTCTGCATAATTCATCAATTCCCTGTGCTCCGAAAGAAAGTTCCTGATACGGCTTATATCTCTGTTTATCGTCTTGGCACTTACATTATAACTTTCCGCAAGACCTCTGCTGTTGAACATCTCACCCTTTATCAGCCTGTAAAATATTTCAAGCACTCTGTCAGATACCATTTTTTCCATTCCTATCACCGCCATATCCATTATACCATATATATAACAAAAGTCACAGAAGATTTTACTCCGCTGTGACTTTTTTTATTTTTAAGGGGTATTCACTTGTCAACTGCTCCAACCACTGCGTTCATTCCAAGCAGGATCGTACTGTTCTATCCATTTACGCTCCGTTTCACGGCAAGCCTCTTTTGACGGACAAATTTTCCATCATACCGTCATTTCATCACGATGTTCATAAGTTTTCTGTGCTTACGGATAATG
>CADCCP010000086.1 GCA_902800005.1 uncultured Ruminococcus sp.
AAGAAATGCCCGATAAACAAATACACGTTTATTCCCCCGCCTATACCGACAAGGATTTTGATGAACTCCTGAATATATGCGACCATATCATTTTCAACTCGTTCTCTCAATGGAAACACTTTAAACAAAAAGCTCTCCAACACCCGGAAATTGAGTTTGGTTTACGTATCAATCCCGAATACTCCGAAATCGAAACGGATATTTATAACCCTTGTTTCACAAATTCAAGGCTTGGAATAACTCCTGCAAATTTTGAAGAAGATGAACTCGATGGCATTTCGGGACTGCATTTCCATACCATGTGTGAACAAAATTCCGATACTCTCCAAAGAACCCTTGAAGTCGTTGAACAGCGTTTCGGAAAGTATTTTCACAAAATGAAATGGATAAATTTCGGCGGCGGTCATCATGTTACAAGACCTGATTATGACGTTGAAAAATTGATAAACTGTATCAACGATATAAAAAATAAATACGGCGTTCAAGTTTACATTGAACCCGGTGAAGCTGTCGCCCTCAATGCAGGCTGGCTTGTAACAAGTGTACTTGACATTATCAAGAATAACATGGATATTGCTATTGTAGATACATCTGCCGCCTGTCATATGCCCGATGTTCTTGAAATGCCGTATCGTCCCATGATAATAGGCTCAAAAGAAAAAAATGTTCTCCCCTATACATATCGACTTGGTGCCCCCACCTGTCTTGCAGGTGACGTTATAGGTGACTATTCTTTTGAAAGACCTCTCCGCATAGGCGACAAACTCATTTTTACCGACATGGCAATTTACTCAATGGTCAAGAACAATACTTTCAACGGTATGCCTTTACCGTCAATTTATCTGCTGAAAACAGGCGGTGAAATTGAACTTTTGAAAAGATTTGATTACTCAGACTTCAAAAGAAGATTATGAGGTGTTTTCAATGAAGAAAAAACTTTTTTGTCTGGGATTGTGTATTTTAATGGCGGCAGCATTTACGGGCTGTGATGATGACCTTTTTAAATTGCAGGGCGGAATTGATGAAAGTTCTGCCGTTACAACAGATGAAAACGGCTATCAGTCATACAAGCAAAAAATCAGCTCTAAAGAAAAACCTGAGATCACCAATATATATATAACAGCAATATGTGAAGAGAATATTGAAAATGCCGTTTCTGTCAGAACAGAACAAAATGTACTTATTAGTGATACTGTCGGACTTATAGGTGAACCTATGGAGATCCGGTTCATTGACAATGAATTACAAGATACAACTCTCACTTTTACTTATGATCCCGATGAACTGCGTGGCATACCCGAAAAAAATATCACTCCCATGTACATTGACTATGACGAAAATATTTTCAGACTTATATATGATTTTAAATTAAATGAAGATGAAAATAAAATTTCATTTCCTATCACCCAAAGCGGAACATATCTGCTTTTGGACATTTATCAATATGGGACAGCTATGGGTATGGAAGTTTCACAATATGCCTATAAACGAGATAAAACAGCTTATCCGTCCGATTGGGAACGTAAAAACGATACAGGGGATATTATTAAACTTGCCGATAAAAAATGGACTGTCGAAAATGCCCCGACTTTTCATGTATCCACCCCCGAACAGCTTGCAAGCGTAGTCTACTATGTCAACGCCATAAATGAACAGCCTGTTGAAATTTACCTTGAAAGTGACCTTGACTTATCAAAATATGAATGGAAACCTATGGGCTGGAGTACAACTTACGGTGCAAATCTCATCTTTCACGGTCAAAATCATACTATAAACGGCTTGAATATAAACTGTCACAACAAACAAAATGTCGGTTTCACGGGCTATGCGTGGAATATCGTCATGGATAACGTCAATTTCACCAATGCCAATATCACAGGCGGGCAATATGTCGGCGGTTTCAGCGGTCAATGTTACGGCACTAAAAAATTTACAAATGTTTCATTAAGCGGCACTATCTATGGTGATGACGGAAAAACAGGCGGATTTATAGGCAGCGGTGCCAATGGTATCTACACAGATTGTAAATTGGATATAAACGTCAATGGCAAGCCTTATTATTTCTTCTCGTCAAGCGAACAGTTTAACACCGAAAATATTGATGAAACAGCTTTCACTCTGAGCGTAAATGAAAATAACCGTGTACAGCGTACAGAAAACGACAAGTATGATCGTATCGACTGGACTATTTATGACGGCGATACACATTTAATGAGTCGTGGTGCGGAAAATGAAACAGAAATACCCGATTCCTTGTGGGAATATCTCCATGCCGAAAAAGGCAAAACTTACACCGTTTACATGAGGGGATATAAACAAAATCCTGACGGCACTTCGGGCTATACGAGAGTAAGCAATATTATTCAATATATTTACTGAAAAAGGAGATGCTTTTTTATGACAAACGTATATTACATGGATCACCCTCTTATCAAGCACAAGATAACTATGCTTCGTGATGAGAGAACGGGTACAAATGAATTCAGAAAGTTAGTGGAAGAAATTGCCATGCTTATGGGATATGAAGCACTTTCCGACCTCAAAACAAGGGACGTTGAGATAAAAACACCTATCGAAGATACCGTACAGCCTGTACTTGACGGTAAAAAACCTGCTGTTGTGCCGATACTTCGTGCAGGCTTGGGAATGGTGAACGGCATACTTGCCCTTTTGCCGAGTGCGAAAGTCGGTCATATCGGAATGTGCCGTGACGAGAAAACACATAAACCTCAAACTTATTATTGTAAACTTCCCTCTTTCATTGAGGAACGTCTTGTAATAGTGACCGATCCCATGCTCGCAACAGGCGGCTCTCTCATTGATGCCGTGACGGAAATAAAAAATCATGGCGGAAAGCATATCAAATGTATGTGTATCGTTGCCGCTCCCGAAGGCGTGAAAGCCTTTACAGAAAAACACCCCGATGTACAGCTCTATATAGGTGCATTGGACAGAGGTCTTAATGAAAATGCCTATATTTGCCCCGGTCTTGGAGATGCGGGCGACAGGATATTCGGTACAAAATGATATATATAACAGAAAATGTACATCTGCTCACCGAAGATTTCCTGAAACAGACCGAACATCTTCTCAGTGTTCAGAGAGCGGAAAAAATCAAAGAATATTCCCTTGTCACAGACAGGATAAACGGTACTGCCGCTTATCTTCTTTTGAGGTACGCCCTGAAAACAGAATACGGCATTGTTGAAAAGCCTGTTTTCAAATTCTGTCAGCGTGAAAAACCGTTTCTACAAGACCACAGCAATATATTTTTTAATCTCAGTCATTGTAAAAATGCCGTTGCCTGCATACTGTCCGACACGAATACTGCAATAGATGTCATGGACATAAGAAAAGTCCGTGAAAGCACTATACGGCGTACCTGCACGGAAAAAGAAAGATCCGAACTTCTTGCAAGTTCAGATACTGACCGTGACTTCATAAGGCTCTGGACAAGAAAAGAATGTTATGCCAAACTCGATGGCAGAGGTCTTTTGCTCGACTTCACTAAGATAGATGATACTGTCACAAAGGATATACATACTATTGACTTCGGGGAATATATCCTCTCATACCATTCACAAAAGCCTTTTGAGACCGCTTTTGTAAGTACAGACAAATTACTTGACTTTTAGAAGGAGGTAAAATGTTTTGGAAAAAGGAAATGTTTTGTATGCCAAAAATGAAGGCTATCACTTTCAGGAGGTCTTTTTCAACGGTCATCCCGTCAATAAAAAAAATCCCAATCCCCCTCCCCCACGCAAACCTAAAAAAGCCGATCCACCTCCGCCCCCTCCGCCTGAAAATCAGCCTGATAATAAACAGCCGCCTCCCATGCGTCATAGAAAAAAGAAAAAACACGGCTTTTTCAAATTCACGCTTATATTGATCCTGCTTATCGTGCTGGCACTTGTGGGAGGCTCGCTCATTCTCATCTCAAGAATAGAATATGTCCGTGACACACCCGATCATGAAGCCGTTGCAAAAGCAGTCGGTGAACTCAAAACCGACGATCAGGTACAAAATATAATCATCTTCGGCGTAGACAATCATGCCGAAAGCGAAAACGGACGTTCCGACACCATGCTTCTCCTGTCCGTTGACAGAAAACACCATCTCATCAAACAGACTTCTTTTTTAAGAGATATGTATCTGCCTGTATTTGAACAGGACGAAGATAAACTTAATGCTGCATTTGCCAAAGGCGGTGCAAAGCTCGCTATCGAAACGATAGAATACAATTTCAAAATAAAAATAGACTATTATGTCATCGTGGGTTTTGAGAGCTTTGTTTCCATCGTGAACGACATAGGCGGTATCGACATTGAACTTACTTCCGAAGAAGTCGATTACATTGACTGGCAAAGCCACAAGAATAAACAGGTCGAAACAAGAAATGAGCTGGATCACAAAAAATACGAATATAAAGAAAATCCCGAAAAAGATGATAATGATAAATATGTGAAGACTGCTTCCGTACACCTCAACGGCAGGCAGGCTCTCTGGCACGCTCGTAATCGTGGTGAAGACGGCATCTGCAAAGGTGATGATTTTTACCGTACAAAACGACAGCGTGAAGTCATCAGTGCCATCATCGACAAGGTGAAATCTTCCAATCCCGTTGACCTCATTAAAACTATCTATGACGTTGCCCCGATGATAACCACCAACATGAATTTCGGCAATACTCTGAAAAACTGTTTCGGTATGCTCGTTTATCTCAAATATGACCGTCTTGAACACAAAGTTCCTCAAACCTTCAACTTTGGCTACGACAATGTAAACGGTGAATCCATCATTCGTGTCACCAATCTTGAAGAAGAAAAAAATGCTCTCCATGAGTTCATCTTCAACAAGGAAAAAAAATAAATTTGAAAATATCGGAAAATCTTGCCGAACTCACGTTAAAAAAAATCGCCTTTACAGACTTCATGTCCGTAAAGGCATTTTTTTATGAAAAATAAACTGTTTCTTCTTCGGGTTTTTCGGCAGGCTTTGCCTCCGTTACATAAAACATAGGACCTATCTCTCCGCCAAACATGGCATCTCTGACTGCTTTGACCTCAGCCTTCACTGTATACCAGCCCTTATTGGCAAGAGTTGATGCATTTTTCCACTTGCACAGGAAACCTACATATCTTATATCCTCTACACAACAGGTCATTGCAAATCTTCCGCCTACAAATGTATCTTTGCCCATTCTGGCACTCTTTGCCACAAGTGCCTTGAATTTTATCGTTTTACCGTCGTAGTCCTGCGGTTTGTCCATTACATCCATGTACAGCAAACCGAAATCCGTGTCCTTTACCTCTATCACATCTGCATTAACGTCAAACGGCAGCGGATCAACGATCTGATCGTCTTCAACAGAGCCGTCCGTATGCTCATATATGATATTTGCTCGCCTGTTGATAGCCCTTACTATCTTATGCAGTGACATCTTGTCAATTTTATCCGAATACCTGTTAAAAGCAACAAGTTCCGTTATATTTATCTTGTCATACACAAGCTGACGCATATTGCTGTTGTACATCTCGAAAGTATTGGAATCTGCCATCATCATTATCTGATATATCTGCCAATTCTCAGGCAATGCCTTTCCGAGAACGTCCATGAGCCACATTCCGTTATACTCGATCATCACTCTCTCTGCACGGCTCTTTTTCAGGGCATTTTCCAGAAATGCCTTTGTCAGTTGTTCCTGCTCATCGACCGTAACTACCGTGACATTCTTTCCGCCCCTGTACTTCGAGGTATCAAGCTCTTCCTCTCCCTCTTCGCACAGGATAACAAGCGTTCTGTCACCGTTCTGAAAGCGTGTATCACACAAAGTGTCATGTATGAATTTTGTTTTTCCGCTGTCGAGAAATCCCAAAAACAAATATACGGGTATGGGTTGTTTTGCCATGAAATCTCACCCCTTATGCAAGTTTAAACAGCTTTTCAAGCTCCGTTTCATTCAGCTTTGAGCCTATTACACATATCCTGCCCGTGTAGTCTGCCGAACCTGTACGCACATTGCTTTCCTCCGGTACAAAATCATAATGTATCCATGTACCGTCAACAGCAGGCACAATGCCCTTTGCACGAAGTACCACACCATATTTTTCACTGTCGGAAAGGGCATTCAGTATATTTGTAATTTCCTCTTTTGTATACTTTCTTGCAGTTTCCTTGCCCCAGCTCGTGAAAACTTCATCTGCATGGTGATGATGGTGATGATGATGTTCATGTTCATCGTGGTCATGATGGCAATGTTCATGTTCTTCATC
>CADCCP010000087.1 GCA_902800005.1 uncultured Ruminococcus sp.
ATATCTTGCTGCCAAGTCTGAAACGGCTTTTTGTTTCATTGCCCACTAAAAATCACTCTCCTTAAATAATGTTTTGTAAAAATGTCGTTCTGTCATCTTAAAGCCGTCAATGTACCCCTTCCGCAGTTTCCTGCATACATCAACTGACTTTTGTTAATATCATTTTAACATTTTATTCAAATTTGTAAAGCAAACCAAATTCACATTTTTATTTGCAAAATTAAATATTTTTTCTTAAATTTCTAAATAAGAATTTTAATTTAAAAGATATTTCAAAAAATACCGTTTCAAAATAGTAATTTTAACGAAGAAATGTCGTCTTTCTATATATATATTACAATACAAGAATATAATTTTTGTATAAAACGCCATTTTTTAACTTTGTTATTTTTTCACAATCAAAAAATAACTGTTATTCCAAAATATGTGTATTTTTCAGAGTTTTCTTGAACTTTTTCAAGGTTTCAGAAGCAAATTTATGTATAGAATTCCCCAATTTTTTTCATTTTCCGAACCTTGAAAATATTACAGAAAACATATATTTTTTTCTTGTAAAAAGTTAAATTTTATTATATGATATTTACATAATACTATTTTAGGAGAGATCACCATGCGTAAAACAAAAATTATCTGCACACTCGGTCCATCGACCGATGATGAAAATGTATTAAGAGAACTCATGCTCAACGGCATGGATGTGGCAAGGATAAATATGTCACACCAGACTCACGATACCCACAAGATCAAGATCGATGCCGTGAAAAAACTCCGCAAGGAACTCAACAAGCCTGTTGCCATTCTCCTCGACACGAAAGGTCCCGAAATACGAACAGGCAACTTCCCCGAAAAAGTCATTCTCGAAACAGGTCAGGAATTCACCCTCACAACAGAGACCTGCGAGGGCAATAAAGACCGCTGTTCCATAACTTTCAAGAATCTGCCGAATGATGTCGATGTCGGCACAAAAATACTTATTGATGACGGTCTTATAGAACTCAAGGTATTGAGTACCACTCCCTCTGAAATACGCTGTAAAGTCATAAACGGCGGTCCTGTTTCATCTCATAAGGGTATCAATGTGCCGGGGGTATTCCTCTCCCTGCCGTTCATGAGTGAACAGGATAAAGCCGATCTGAAATTCGGCGTGGAAAATGATATTGACTTTGTAGCCGCTTCTTTCACAAGAAATGCCAACGATATAAACGAAATGAAAGCCGTTCTTGAAAGCTACGGCGGAAGCGATGTCAGGATCATTGCAAAGATCGAAAATAAAGACGGTGTCGATAATATAGATGAGATCCTGCGTGTGGCAGACGGTGTCATGGTCGCAAGAGGTGACTTGGGCGTTGAGATACCTATTGCAGAAGTGCCTATTATCCAGAAAATGATAATCCAAAAAACCCGCAATTCCGATAAACCTGTTATCACTGCCACACAAATGCTTGATTCAATGATGAAGAACCCCCGTCCCACACGTGCGGAGACAACAGACGTTGCCAATGCCATTTACGACGGTACAAGTGTCATCATGCTGTCAGGTGAAACTGCTGCCGGTGCATTCCCCGTTGAAGCCGTGAAAACTATGGCAAATATTGCTGAGATAACCGAAAGCCACATCGACTACATAGACAGATTCAGACATCTTGACATCAACGAAAGACCTGATGTCACTTCTGCCATCTCCCATGCCGCCTGCACGACTGCACACGATTTGGGGGCATCTGCTATTATTACCGTTTCCAAATCGGGCATGACTTCCAGAATGTTATCCAAATATCGCCCGAGCTGTCCCATCATCAGCGGCACTCCCAGCGAAAAAGTATGGCGGCAGACCAATATGTCATGGGGTATCGTTCCCATAATGATAGAGGAAAAAGACAACACAGATGAACTTATCGACCATGTCATCACCATCGCACAACAGCAAGATCTCCTGCATAACGGTGATCTTGTCGTCCTCACGGCAGGTGTGCCGCTCGGCATATCAGGTACTACTAATCTTATGAAAGTACATCTTGTCGGCAATATCCTCGTCAGCGGTCAGACTATCGTAAACAATCTCTCCGCACACGGTCATCTCATGGTCTGCAAATCCGAAGAAGAAGCCCTTGCCAACTTCAAGGAAGGCGAAATCCTCGTTATCCACGAAACCAATAACAATCTTATCCCCATCATGAAAAAGAGTGCAGGCATAATAACCGAAGTTGACGGCATAAACTCCCATGCGGCAGTTGTCGGTCTTGCCCTTAATAAACCTGTCATCGTCGGTGCGACAAATGCCACCCTCATTCTCAAAACAGGCACTAACTGCAACATCTATTCAGGAAAGAGTGTCGTCACAACCGCCACAACAAAATTCTGACAGTTTTTCCCACAACATCTTTAGAAAGGAATATTTTTATGAGTTTCTCTATAAATGGAAAAGAACTTCCCCCTATTGCTGTCGGTACATGGGCTTGGGGCAGCGGTGCAAACGGAAGTAAAATTGTATTCGGCTCAAAGTCCGATCCGCAAACCCTCAGAGAAAGCTTTGACATTGCTTATGAGAGCGGCTTCACCCTCTTTGATACAGCCGCCGTCTACGGCATGGGAAATGCAGAAAAACTTCTTGCAGAGTTCACTGACGGCAAAGACTTCATCTTCAGTGACAAGTACACTCCAATGAAAAAATTTTCCCCGGAACTTCTCGACAAAATGTATGATGAAAGCATTTCAAGATTCAACGGCAGGATACCCGATATATACTGGCTTCACCAACCCAAATACATAGAAGATACTCTCCCTTTTCTCTGCCAAATGCAGAAAGACGGCAAAATAGGCAGTATCGGTGTATCTAACTTCAACTTTGCACAATTACAGACCGCCAACGATATAGTAAAAAAACACGGCTGTACTATTGTGGGCGTACAGAACCATTTCAGCCTTATACACAGAGTTTCCGATAAAAACGGCGTTCTTGAATGGTGCAAAAATAACAATGCCGTATTTTTTGCATACATGGTGCTTGAACAGGGGGCTTTGACAGGTAAATTCAAATCCAAAAAGAAAATGCCCTTCTTCTCAAGACGAGGCTTCGCCTACAACAAGCATCTTAAAAAACTTGAACCTCTCTTTGAACAACTTGACAACATCGGTAAAAAACATGGTCTTACCGTTTCCCAGACCGCCACAGCCTATGCCGTTTCAAAAGGCACTCTCCCCATTGTCGGCATTACAAAACCTTATCAGGCAAAAGAACTTACAAAGACCGCTTCCGAAAAACTCTCCAACGAAGAAATTTTACAGCTTGAAACTCTTGCAGATGAGATCGGCGTAAAAGTGAAAGCCGGTTGGGAATAATTATACACAAAACCGCAGTTATTTTTATATATCTGCGGTTTTGTACAATTTTACAATTAAAAATTAATAATTCTTTGTTTAAAATAACAGTTGCAAAATGCAAAACTGTTTGCTATAATAGTATCTGTTGTTGACCGGGTGTGGCGCAGATTGGTAGCGCGCTTGAATGGGGTTCAAGAGGCCGCTGGTTCGATTCCAGTCACTCGGATTTTGAAAAAAGCACTTGCTTTAATGAGCAGGTGCTTTTTTTGTTTTCAGACAGGCACACCAACACACTTCTCAAAACCGCATATTGCACATTACCAAATACTAATATTTAGTAAAGTTTCACAATATTAACACTTTTGGAACAATAGTATTCTCCTTGACAACGTATACAGTTTGGGTTATAATGTTTTTCTGAGATATAGACGTATCAGCTTCCAAAAATATATTCGGTTCTGAATTTTGTGACCTACGAATAAATTTGAAAGCACCCCCTCCACTCTATCAGAAAGGATGACAAGCGTATGAGATCAATGAAATCAAACGGACAGCAGATTATCCGTATACTTTGCCTTATTTGTGCTGTTGTTGTCGCATTTTCATGCGTACCGGTATCGTCTGCTATCACAAATGCTATCGTAGAAGAATATCTTGAGCAGAGCTTAGAACTGTATCCTGATGAAAAGAACAATGAAAAATATATCACCCTCAACGGTGTCATGCCCGAAAACGCCTCCGCAGAAGCCGTTGACGTAACGGCAGAATACTCGGAACTTGCCGACAATTCATCAGAATCCTCTGTTCTGGCAGCCTACGACATCAGCATCACGAGCAGAAAAGGTGATTTTCAGCCTATCGAAAACAAGCCTATCCTCGTGGAGATCGTTGATCCGAAGATATGTGTCGGCTGTGTTACGGAGCTGTGGCATATAACCGATGACGGACAATATGAACAGGTACATGAATTTGAAATAAATGACGGCAAACTCAGCTTTTATGCAACGGGATTCAGTGTATATGCCATCGTCAATGCACCTGACCCGTATGTCAGGGAATATGTTGCTTCAATCGATGAACTGACAAGCCAAAGAGCTGCTTCGGGATTTCATCTCATGTTGAAAAACTCAAAATATATCTCCTCGGTTATCAACAAAAAAAATTGTCTTACAGAAATCACTGATGTTTCCAAAGCTGCAGTATGGTATTTTGAACCGGTCATAAACGGATATAAGCTGTACACTTATGTAAACGGAGTCAAGAAGTATCTGCACAATATCCCCTCAAAGAACGGCAGCAGCACCTCCAAACCTACAGAACAGGTAGATGTGGAATTGAGCGAGACAGATGCCGACCTTATCGAAATGACGTTTGATCCCTCAGATGATTCGTTCTATGTCAATAAAAGTAATACCGATATGTATTTACAGCATTCCGGAGGCGGCGGCGGTATCCGCTACTATGAAGGAAACGAAAATGCGACTAATACACATATCCAAATAGCCTATGCCGATTCTTCCGTTCCTCCCGATGATATGTACCGCTTAGACGGCAAAACTTATGGTTTTATGCATTATTCCGATGGTACTCTCGGTTACGGTCTGATGGCAGATCCCCAGAACAATGCAGTTGACATGATCTCTCTTGTCGTCCGTCACGATCACAGCAGTGAAACTCTGTATGTCGCTCAGGACTGCGACATTTCCATGTGGACATTTCACTGCGTATCACAAAATATCTACAAGCTTTCCACAAAGATAAACGGTGTCACAAAATATCTTGCCGTCAGCGGTAATTCCCTTACACTGACCGATGAAATACAAAATGCAGTTTCCCTGACACTTACCCCTAACGGCAGGAATATAATGCTTTCCGCAAACGGAAAAAGCATATGCTTTAACGAAGACAGCTTCTCCATGAAAAACACCGATACAAATGATACAAGTCAATGGCTGTATCTGACAAAGCTGTCGGGACTTGCAGATGACGATTATGTCTGCTATTCGGCGGATAAGACAAGTGTTTCCGATGTCATACACAAGTCTATGGTCATCGTATATACCCGTGTATGGGACGATACTGCTAAAAAATATAACTTCTATGCAGTCGATCATGACGGCACACTGTATCCCTGTTATGAGCGTGGTGACAGCATCATGTGGGTCGGCAACCGTGTTAATACCATGCAGTGGGAGTTTATCGAATACACTTATGATGACGGCTCACCAAAGTATTACTATGAGCTTTACAATCCCTATTCAAAAAAATTCATTGCCCCGCAGCTAAAAGACGGACAGGTGCTTTCTGACAAAAAAATAGGTATCAATATGCCCGGTCGTCGTGTAGGAGAATACTATACAGACATTATTGCATGGGACGATCCGTATTATGCCTATGCAGGTCTGAGAAGCAGCGATGACAGCACCCATGTCGTATCCACATCACGTTCCAAAGCCGAAACATATTACTTTGCCGTAGTTGAAACACCTGTTCCAACTCTCACAACTATCGAAACTGTCGATAACTATGAGTTCGGCATCAAGATGAAAATGACGGCTATCCCTCAGCGGTAAGTACAGGTATCAGTCTGTCAGATCTCTATCACGGTGCAAACTTGGTGAACCATCTCTTTACGGAAAGCGTCTACAACACAAGCGGTTACTTTGAATTTGACAGTTGTCAGAATTTTGCAACCCTTTACAACAAAAACAATGAACTGACAACCGACTTTACCGTATACAAGGAACTCGGCACTACCGACATTACTTCCAAATCCACCCTGAAACACTGTCAGTTCTTCCCTTATGACACCATCACCGCCGGTAAATATTCCACCGTCAATCCCGAAAACCTTTACGGTGCATTAGCCGTTCCGGAACGTCCCGAAGTCGGTGTCCTGCCCGAATCCGATCCCCGCAAATATGAAAAACTCTATACTGTCGGCAGATCCCCCAACTACTACAACGGTATGGAAATGGAAGCGGACTTTGTACAGACTCCTGACGGCAAGGATTCATGGGGACATGACATTATCTTTGAATTCACGGGAGATGACGATTTCTGGCTTTACGTTGACGGCGAACTTATCATTGATCTCGGCGGCATACACTCCGCACTTGCAGGCACTGTCAACTTTGCTACAGGCGATGTATTCGTTGAAGGAAAACATAAAAATCTGCGTGAACTGTTCAAATCAAATTATGAATCCCGTAATCCTGGCGCTTCACCTGATGAGGTAAACGCCTATTTAAACGAACATTTCAAGGACGGCGAAAATATCTTCAAAGACTATTCTTCTCATACTATGAAACTGTTCTATATGGAGCGTGGAGCGGGTGCTTCCAATCTGCATATGAGATTCAATCTAAGCCATGTTACACCTGCTCAGGTAATGCTTACCAAGAAAGTCACGGGTTCTGATGACATTGACTTCAATCTTGTCGAATACCCCTTCCAGATATGGTACAAAAATAAGTTAAACGGTGAAGAAAAACTGCTGACGGACACTAATCCCGCCGTCAACGTCACCTATGACAGTTCAACTCAGAAAGTCCATCATGTCGATACCTATACCCCACCCGACAGCAATATCGTTTATGAATCAGTATACTTCCTGAATCCCGGAATGACGGCTAATATACATTTTCCCGATAACACACTTGAATACCGTATCATTGAATGCGGCATCAACAGCGAGGTCTATGACCATGTTTATATCAATGGTACAGAAACCGCCGGAGATTTCAGCCACAATACAAATCGTGGAACTTTTGATTCGGGCTGGCAGCAATTAAAAGACAAACAGTCTGTTATTTTTGAAAACCATGTCAATTCAGATGCACTCCGTACCCTGAGCTTCAAGAAGATCCTGTACGATCAGTCCGACAATTTATTGACTGCCAAAGACGATCCCACTACATTCAGCTTTCATCTTTCGCTGTCAAACGGTGTCAATGATACCTTGAACTTTGCCAATATGTATGAATATCATGTTACCGATCCTGACGGCTATCTCTGCAAATGGGATGTAGCTTCCCAAAAATTTGCCGCTACCGAAATACACTTCTCCGATATAGATAAACTGACTGCTGACCAAAAGGAACAACTCACTTTTGAGACTTCCATGAACGGTGCAATATCCAAGATACCCGCAGGCTATACTGTTGAAGTGCCTCATCTTGTTGTCGGCACAAAGTTCATGGTCGTTGAGAGAAACAATGACATTCCGCAGGGATATAAATTGGTTTCCTATGAGAGATCGGGCAGTACCTATTTCGTTGCGGAGGGCGATCCCGAAAATATAGGCTGGATCAGAGAAAACGATTCTCCACTTATGCTCATAAAAAACAAGCGTGGCTGGGGAATGAAGGCAAATAAAATCTGGACAGACACCGACTATACCTCTTCACACGATCCGATATACACGGCTGTTTATATCAAAGATAAACTTGTTGAGGGAACTGTCAGAAAAATGCAGTATCCCGCAACTTCTGTTAACTATTATTTTGACGAACTTAAAGCAGGTACAGATTATCATGATTATTCCATATATGAAGTCAAGGTATCAGCACCCGTTCTCGCACCCGATGGTCAAAATGTAACAAGCTATACAAATCTTACCAGACTCAATAACGGCAATAGCACTGAGATCGGAGCTGTTTCCAAAAGTACAGGCAAATATGGTACATTTTATTATGCCGTTGAATATACAAGAGGTGAAGTCGGCTCTACTGCTCCCGGACTTAATAACGTCAAAACTGATACCATCACCAATATCCGTACACCCGGCATTGTGATAACCCTGTACGATATGAATACAGGCGAACCGCTTGCAAACGGCACTTTTACCCTGAAACATGGTGATACGGAACTCGGCAAATTTATCTCCGACACTGACGGCAGAGTGACCGTTATGTACGATTTCACTCACGATACAGAGTATACCCTGACGGAAACAGAACCGCCTGTCGGATATATCGGATTACCGAACTCAGCAGTATTTTCTGTCAGCATCGATGATAAGATCGCTCTCGGCGGAAACGAAGATCAATGGCAGTCATGGCATTCTTCGACAGACCCCAATGACCGTATCATTGCTTATATAGACCTGTTCAACAAGCCGTACCGAATCCAAGTGATAAAGGAAGATTCCCTTACCCGCTTGCCGCTTAAAGATGCCCATTTCGCCCTTTACCGAAGCATTCATGGTATAGGCGGTACTGTAAAGGATGTCATTCCCATTTCCGGCTGTGATGACCTTGTTACAGGAAGTGATGGTCTTGTTCCATTCCCACAGGTCACCCTTCTGCCAGGCAGATATTACCTTACAGAAGTTTCTCCTCCGCCAAACTATCAGCCTACCGACACAGATATAATATTTACAATTTCGGGATCCGGTGACTTTATCATCAACAGCGAGGAACATGAGAGTTTTCTGACCACCTCCACGACAAATGAGATCATCTATTCCGTCCATGTTCCCAACACTCCGCTTGCCGAACTTACCGTCACAAAGACCGTACAGGGCAATTTCGGGGATCTGAGCAATGAATTTACATTCACCTTTAAAGTCGAAAATGCAGGTAATAATGAATACAAATGGTCAAAAAACGGTGTTCCCCAATCTGTGAGTCTGCATTCAGGCGACACCTTCACCCTGAAGCACAACGATACCTTTAAAACAGTTCTGCCTAAAGGGACTACCGTTACCATATCCGAAAACAGTGAAAATTACACTTCTTCTTTCAAATTGGGAACTGCCGATGAGGAAACAGTCTCTACAAAGACCTTCTCTCTTGACGGAGATGTTACACTCTCCGTAACCAATATCCTTAACGGTGCATTGCCTACAGGCATAAACACAGGTGTCAATGTTCCTGTCTTTCTCATGATAACAATTGGTTTGCTTACAGCCGTATTGTTCATCCTGCACCGAAAAAAACTCGCACATTTCAATGAATGAAAAGCATAAACTCCCCCGAACACTCATTTCAACTGTATGTTCGGGGGAAATCATTTCTGAATTTCATAAAATTCCTCTCTGCCATTTCATCACTTGCGTGACAAAATGACACCCGTTTTTTAGCTTACCACAATATTTTCACTTATCAGTTATAAGAAAATAGTCTAAATGCACAAAAAATTTGTTATCACAAAGGTATAATTCTATCGAACTCACCATCGCCCTAAACATAATGGTTATTTTTACCGGTTCCAAAAAACTAAAAAACGGTAAAATGAGGTTGACTGACATATAAAATTCTGATAAAATATTGTTGGTTATATCTATACCGATGATGCGTGTCAAGTTTAATGAAGGAGGCTTTTAACAGTTAAAAGGATTTTATAAAAAGTTATAAAGATAAGTTGACTTTTATATGTTCGAGATAATATACTAAA
Organism: uncultured Ruminococcus sp.; assembly: GCA_902800005.1. Classification (GTDB taxonomy): domain Bacteria; phylum Bacillota; class Clostridia; order Oscillospirales; family Acutalibacteraceae; genus UBA1213. Next base: position 9,721 of record CADCCP010000087.1, read on the forward strand.
ATAAAAGGCGGTGAAAAGTA
>CADCCP010000088.1 GCA_902800005.1 uncultured Ruminococcus sp.
TCTTTATTGCTTGTGTATACTTCCAGATCTGAACTTCCGCCTGTTACGATAGCCTGCATAACGGGGGAGCGTTTGACTGCCTCGGAATTGGCACGCAAACTGTAAGCGGAATAATAAGCCGTACTGTCAACGCTGAAATATTCATACCAATCGGGAGAATATCTTTCAGCGGAAATTCTGACGATATTATCCTGATAATTGTCACGGGCTATGAAGTCAGCGGCAAAACCGTTTACTCTCTGACCTGTTGCCGCAAATATGATGACAGGTCGCCACATTTGGTCATTGTCTTCCGTGGGGTCAAGTTCAATACTGTATGCTCTGCCGACAACAGGCATGGTTTTACTTGCCGTACCGCCGTTTGTATTGGGAATCGAAAGTATATTCAGCCCTTTCATATACGACAGAGTTAATTCATTTTGAGGTACGAGATTACGAATTGTGAAATATCTTTCGGCGAGTTCGTCTATTTCAATACTGATATAGTTTTGTCTGCCGAAAATACCTCTTATTTCACACTTCGGGCATTCAAGCACCCAACCCGGAATTGTTCCCTCAACATAGTTATCGGTGTGGGGGACATTCTTATCATAAGCAGTATCACCCGGATTACGATATTGATACTGATTGTAGCTTACAAAACTCTCACTTACGCCGATAGCCTGCATTTCGAGGTTCATTGTATCGCCGATATGGAAAGTATTGGTATTAGTGAGAATACCATTTTTATTCATGTTTTCGAGGTCTTTATCAAGATAAGAATATTTTGCTCCGTCAGGAAGTCCTTTTGGAGAGAGGAGATTTACACTGACGTTCTTATATTTATATTTGGGCTTTACGGTGATAGTTGTATAGCCCATATAACTTCCCGTGTCCATTCTCACACTTTTTTGGATTTTTTCGGTATTATCATCTATCAGTTTAAGGAGGTCATCATTCAATTCAAGGCTTGATTGATTTGTACGATAGAAGAAAGTTCTTCCGTCAAGGGGAGTTATATAATAGCCTTCAAGTTCGCCGTATATAGTCCTGTTGCCGTTTGCGGGATATTCGTTAAACTGTATCGGGTCGCCATAGTAGCGTGTTTCGGGAGTTACGGCACTTACGGCGGCAGGTGACAAACTTACCATTTTAGGCGAACCGTCCGCATTAAGTTCGCCGCTGCGGAAAGAAAGTTTATCGGGCTGTTCAACTTTCACACTATATTCACGATACAGTAATATAAATCCGTAGAAATTGGCACTCGGACGTTGCAAGCCTGTTTCTGTACGTTCCGCATATGCACGGAGCCCAAGGATAAGGCTTGTAAAAATCGCCTGCTCCCGAAAACATTGCATTTGCAAGACGAACCGCTCTTGAATTTTTGTTTCCCATATGCTTGTTATCGTAAGTGATTTGACTGCCGTTTTTATAAGTACGAATACTTATTCCGACTTCAGCAGAATCGTAACCCGAATCGGAACTTACGTCAGCCATTACCATGCGGTAACGGTTGGGGTTATCATAGTAAAAATCAGCACCGGCTTCACCCTCATTCCATGCCCAGCTTGAATAATATTCAAGATAGATGTAAGGGTTGCCGTCATTTCTTATTTCTCTGACATGATCTCCGGAACCGGTCGTATATGTATTGACCATTGATATATTGTCAAGACAAACATATATACCGATTTTAGAGCCGTCAAGCATGATACTGCCGTAATTGCTGTGATAGGGGTCATCATATACTACTTCACAATCACGTCCGCCAATATTTATACTTGTACGTCCGCCTGTAAGTTTACCTGTTGTTTCGTACTTCATGAAGTCATCAAGATAACTGTCGGGAGAATCGCTTGTAATTTTCTTCTCCGTAACGGCAGGTATTGTAACTTTTGCTTTTAAGGTGTTGCCCTCGTCACAGCCCTTGAAGTCATACAATTCAGCAGTGAATTTATGTTCCTTGCCGTTCTGCGTGACAGGAATTTCAACACTGCTTTCCGTCTGATAGGGCTGGAATGCTATGGTATACTCCGTATTTTCCAACAAATCGGTGTCACGTCCCGTCACCTTCACTCCGACAGTCGTATAAGAATACTCTGCCGTTTCACGCTTTGCGGAAACAGTCAAAATACCGTTTTTTGCCGTAAACGTGTCTGCCGTGAGAGTTACAACGGAATGTTCGACAGGTTCATCATCTTCAATTATAAAGCTGATTGAAGTATTGGCTTCAATTACAGCCGTGTTTGTGTCCTCCGCTGAAAGAAGGAAATTGAACATTTCCTCGCCCTCACTCTCGTTATCCTCTAAAATGCGGAATGTGAGAGTTTTAGTGATTTCATCAGGTTTAAATGATATGCGTGTCTCGGAACTGATAGCTACATAGTCCGCAATATCAACATTCATCTGACTGATAAATTCATCTTTGAGTGAATGGAAGTCGGTCTCCGTCAATTCACGGGTATTTTTACCGCTCTGACTTTCTTTCAATTCTGCAAGGGAAAGTTTGCCGTCACCGTCTTTATCAACAACGGTTTCATCAGTTTCCGCATTGTCCGCTACTTCGGCGGTACTGCCGATAATCTGTTCACGGATTTCTTCAAGTTCTTCCTGTGCATTTTCACGGTTTTCTTTACTTGCCGCCTGTTCAAGCACAGTGCCGTTAGTTTCAACTATCTCCGTTTCAAAACGGCTGTCCTCAATAACATAGTCCTTGCCGTAGACCGCACCGATGTCAACGGTACTGACAACTAAATCCGAACCTATACTTGTATCGCCTGTACGACCGATAGTCAGCGAATAAAGCCCTTTTTCGGGCAGTTTAGCCTGCTGTGTCGTAAATCCGGCATAGGATAAACCGTCGGCATATTCAAGCTCCGGCAATGCGGCAGTTTCTATTGTGTCGGAGCGTTCAGCATTTTTATCTTCGACCGCTATGACGTTCATCGGAACGACCGTCAACAACATTGAGAATATCAAAAATGCACTCAACAATCTTTTCTTCACTTTTTAATCCACCTTTCGTAAAATTATTTTTTGCCCATGATAATCATACTTTCTGAAATTTCACCCCCGTTTTTTTATATTTTCAAGCCGAACTTCACATCACCCTCTTTTTTACCCGTTTTATACTTATTTTTTTATGTAAAAACAGCTTTTCATAGCCGTTTTGTTTAAAAATTCACTAAAAAGAAAAAAGCACACTTTAAACGGGAAATATTTTTCCCGTCAAAGTGTACTTAAAATAATATATTTAATTTCAAAAAGGGCATAACTATCCTGTCTGTCAAATTATAAAGACCGCTCATACGTTTGTCAATCCTTTTTAGGAAATTTTTTATAAAAAAACTATCAAAAATATACTTACACCAATTTTAACATAAAAGATGTGAATTTTCAACTTTATTTTTTTAAAAAGTTTTAAAAAATTTATCTATATTTTCGACAATTATTCTACTATTACCGTGAAATATTTCTTCACAACAGTTCCACTGCTGTCTTTGACTTTCACGCATACATCATAATCTGTCACTTTTGCGGGCTTGACTGATACGGTATCATTCTCTTGAAAATTCTGTTTTGTCGTCCATTTGGTTTGAGCTTTCTGCTTGTAGTAGAAAGCATATTTATATTCACCTGTACCGCCTGATGCAGTACCTGTTGCTTTGAATGTACTTCCGTGAGGAATGGCATTTGCAGAAACGTATGCATTCAGCGACAATGCCTCTTTGACCGTCACGCTGAAATATTTCTTTTTGATACTGCCCATACTGTCTTTAACTTTCACGCATATATCATAATCTGTCGCCTTTGCAGGTTTGAAAGATACGGTGTCATTTTTTTGAAAATTCTGTTTTGCAGTCCATTTATTTTGAGATTTCTGCTTGTAGTAGAAAGCATAGGTATATTCACCTGTACCGCCCGAAGCATTTGCATGGGCTGTTACGGTCTTACCCAATGTAATAACATCTGCCGAGATAGCGGAAAAATTCTGCAATTCAACCGGTATCGGAATATCAACGATTTTACTCTCACCATTCAGGGTGAAAGTGCCGTCATAGTCCATAGGATATTCTTTTTCGAAATTTTTATCAACTATCTTTATCTCTTTAACGGTCAGTATTTTTGTATCTGCATACTTATCTTCAACCATGACAGACCATGTATAATCGCCGAGAGTATCGGATGTTATATCGGGAATGATATTGTTAAGGTCAAGAGCCATAGTGCCATCGGCATATTCATTACGTCCGCTGAAATTTATTTTTTCTTTTTCCTTGACACGCTCCGTACTGTACGGGGTGATCTTAAACTCTTTCACAGTCTTGTCAATTTTACTTTCCGCCGTGACGGTCAAGCAATTTTCGGTACGTCTGCCCGTATTAAGCGTATACGAAAGAAAAATACCCGAACTGTGATTTTTTTCACTGCTGACGGAGATACCCGACACACCGAAAACGGATTCAATTCTGTTTCGGAACTGCATTGCACCGCTTACGGAAGATACTTTATTAAGTGAATCATAAGCAAGCCATATAAATCCATCGTTTGCATACTGAGTTCCCCATGAATTAACGAGTTTGAAAGCTCCCATTTCGCCATAGTCAACAACGCTGTTACCGTTTATATCCGTCCATATCTCGTCATTATAGCCTACGATAGTCATTGCATGACCGCTTCCCTCATCTACCTGAGCATAAGCGACTTCTTCTCCCACAAAGCTGTTATCAACCGTACAGCCTGTTAAATTGACCGTTCCATTATTTTCAGTACAGCTTTTTATCTTTTTGGTTTTCCAGCCGTTCACATAATTTCCGACTGTGAGTATCTCTCCATTGTATATCGCTGATTTTACGGCATACAAAACTTTATCATTCGGATCGGAAACGACAATATCTTCATCAAACAGCTTTATATCATAGTTATCGTGTGTCATAGGCACTCTTTCACCATTCGTGAAAACGGTACAGTCAATGATCCTGTTTTGCATTGAATGTTCCCATATATCCTTTTCGGGATACCAGTTTCTTACAAGGTCAGCCGTACTTTTGGTTGTGACAAGGGGAACGTCAGTTAATGCAGGTACACCCTGATATTTCAATATATTATAATTCTGAAACAAGGTTGAACCGTTGTCATACGAACCATTTACAAGATTATAAACAAAGTTCGGTGAATAGGTGGTTTCTTCTGTTGTGGGAATATTCCTTGCTTTATTCACCATATAAGTAAACTGATAATAAGTTGTAGCCCATGAAGCACAATTTCCAAGATAACCCTGATGTTCTATCTCAGGCAGATATTTTGCATTTTCGTTGGTGCTGTTGTCCCACTTTGACGGCAGAACTGATATACTGTCAGTTTCAGGCGACGTATTTTCCGCAAAAGCGGTTACTGTCATCATTCCCGACAAAGCAACCGTAATAACGACTGAAAAAATTTTTAATATTCTTTTCATAACTGTATTATCCTTTCATCAAAAAGTAATTTTATTACTATAAACGAAAAATAAATTTGAGAGAAGATTCAGTTGTTTGATGATATGAAATCCATCTATGAATACTGTAACACAAAAGATGAAGTTTAGTCAATCCCTAATAAGTGCCTGCTTTTTTAAAACAAAAAGCTTCGAAAGTGAGATAAACAGTAGGACTGCTGTATTCAAACGGCTGTTAAAGCGAAGCATCTTTGACAGCCGCTTTTTATGTTCTGCAAACGGCGGATTCCCTCTGGCTGTCAAACGAAAACTCTATTATGAACGAATTAACAGAGCTGGTTGAAATTTTTCGGCTAAAATGTGTCAAGTAATATTGACAATTTCAGAACCAGTTCCGCCTTCCGAAAATACATCATCAGCGATATACTCCGACATAACAGAAAAAGCGGAACCAGTTCCGCTTTCCAAAAATACATCATCAGCGATATATTCCGACAACATGGAAAAAGCGGAACCAGTTCCGCTTTCCAAAACACATCATCAGCGATATACTCCGATAGCACAGAAAAAGCGGAACCAGTTCCGCTTTCCCAAAAACATCATCAGCGATATACTCCGACAGCACAGAAAAAGCGGAACCAGTTCCGCTTTCCGAAAACACATCATCAGCGATATACTCCAACAGCACAGAAAAAGCGGAACCAGTTCCGCTTTCCAAAATACATCATCAGCGATATACTCCGATAGCACAGAAAAAGCGGAACCAGTTCCTATTGTTACAGATACCTCAACAGTTTTTATTAGCTCTCAAAAATAGATAAGTTGGGATTGCAATATCCTACTACAAAATCCATTAATTCTAGCAAAACATCCTCTGTTTCTGAATCACTGCTATTTCTTAACTCTTTCAAGCTTTTTATCATACTCTCTTTATCCATCCCGGCATTTTTAAACTTCATTAAACATTTATGAAGAACTAATAAATTATTGTTTTTTTCTTTAATCTCTGATGATAACACTTTCATAAATTGTTCATTTAATGTCATTCTGCTTTCTCCCAAAGATAATTATTGTAAAAAAATAAACAGGTCTGCAAACAAGCAAACCTGTTTTTGTTTGGAGGCGACACCCGGATTTGAACCGGGGAATCGGAGTTTTGCAGACTCGTGTCCCCTATCGTTTGCGATTAAAGCTTATATCAAATTTTTACACAATTGAGCAAGATGAATTTATGGTACAGAAGATACCAAATATATAATGCTCATGCCTTTTATTTACATTGTAGTACATATTTTTTTAAGTTTCAATAGTTAGGATAAATTTTAGCCTTATATTTTGGTATCAAAATGTACCGAAATATAAGGCTTTTTTTGTTTGCTTTTTTGCCTGCTAAGGATCAGGCGGAATTACTTGAATGCTTCGAGTTCAAAAGACTTTATTCTGTCAAGAAAATATCGTCTACACCCATTCCCTCTATCTCAAGACCGAAAACATCTTCCAATTTATCGGTTACTGATTCAAGGTCATCTTCCCAAACATGGATATAGGTGTCATAAGTGATTTTTACACTGGAGTGTCCGAGAATTTTGCTGATTATCTTTACTTCAACACCTTTTCTGTAAAGCTCTGTTGCGAAAGTATGTCTGAGCGAATGTATGCCTGCCTCAGTTATATCCGCATTGCGGACAATATTTCTAAAAGCT
>CADCCP010000089.1 GCA_902800005.1 uncultured Ruminococcus sp.
TACGACTGTGTACAATCCTGCAAGGATATGTAAATTATACGGCACAGTAGCAGCAAAGGGTGTCAGCACACAGGAAAGACCTCACAGGCTTGCATATATTCTTAAAGAGCCGTCTGAACTGTCACCTATACCGAAAGATATCCTGCAAAGGCTTGTCAATGAAAATATACCGTCTGAACCGACTAAACAGGAATATAGGGGCAATAAATCAGCTTTTAATCTTATTGATTGGATACAAGAACATAATATCAGCATTACTCAAACGGCAAATTTTAAGAGTGGCGGAACAAAATATATCCTTGAAAACTGCCCTTTTGACGAAAATCACAAAGGCAAAGACGCTTGTTTGATACAATTTCCAAATGGTGCTATCTGTTTCAAGTGTCTGCATCAGTCATGTAGTAACCATACATGGAAAGATTTTCGCCTTTTGTATGAGCCTGACGCATATACCAAAGAAAATAATAACCAAAAGAGAAAAAACTCCAAAAGTAAGCCTGACAGCCCGTTTGATGATGATGGAACAGGTGAAATGACAATACATAATTTGGAAAACTATCTGAAAATAAAAAATATAACCGTCAGATACAATGAAATTCTTCATCGAACAGAAATGAAAGGCTTTATAGGTGAAAATCAAGAACAAATACTCGAAAATGCTCCTGCCCTAATCGAAAATGAACTTCGTTTCCTGCTGAATGGCTGTACACAACAGAGAATAAGCAGTTTTTTGAACGTCATTTCTTCCAGAAACAACTATAATCCGATTTTGGAAAAAATCACTTCAACAAAGTGGGACGGAAAAGACCGTTTGAAAGAAGTTTTCGACATTTTCAAAATCTCCGAAGAAGATACATTAAGCCGAACAATATTTAAAAAGTGGCTTATGATGTGCATTTGTGGGTTGCACAACGATATAAACCATCCGTTTTCTCTTGATATAGTTCTTGTTCTCAAGGGAAAACAGGGTGCAGGTAAAACAAGATTCTTTGAAGCACTGGCACTTAACAGCTTATTTTTCGGTGATGGTGTGATTATTGACACACGCAACAAAGATGACATCTATCAGAGCACATCAAAATGGATCTGCGAATTAGGGGAAATTTCTTCTACTTTAAAACGAGATATCGACAGTATAAAGGCTTTCCTGACACGTTCCATTGACGAATATCGTCTGCCGTATGGCAGAACGTCTATACAATATCCCAGAATGACAGCCTTTTGCGGTACAGTAAATGATGAAAAATTCCTGCTTGACCAGACAGGAAACAGAAGATTTGCAGTTATTCCTCTTGATGATGATTTTTACATAGATTATGAAGATATAAAAAACTTCAATTTCTTGCAGCTTTGGACACAAATCAACGAAATTGTGCAGGAAAAAATCAAAGAGGGTTCTACTTATTCAAGCTGCTTCAGATTAAACCGCCCTGAGCTTGAGGAAATGGATAAAAGAAACCGTGAACATACCAAATATTTACCTGCACAGCAGGAAATTGAAGATATTTTGTCGCTTGAAACTACTAAAAGCTACACAATTAGTTATGAATATCAAACAATAACTGAATTCAAACAAAATTGGGATAGGGAACTCCATTCTTATAAAGCAGAGCAAATAGGCAAGGTATTTGAAAGTTTAGGCATAAAATACGAGAGAAAAAGAGTAAATGGAATAGTACAAAAACTTCGCAAGCTGCCTGTTAGGACATGGAAGAGTCTTTCCGAAATCTTTACCTCATCTATTGAATAAAAAATTAGCACGAGATAATCTGAAATCTCGTGCTTTTTTTATTTTATGTATGATTGCACACAATTAGTGTGTGTACGGTTGTGTACGGTTGTGTACGGCAAAAAAACAGCTAACCGTACACAAAAAAATCCAGTATTTATCAGTATTTCAAGGCATTTGTGTACGGTGTGCACGGTAGTTTCCTATATAGAGTATATTATAACTATTATTTGATACCTTATTTTTTCACTAATTTACTCCTCTATGTATTATATATTTTCAATATACTCTATTAGAGAGAGGGGTAACCGTACACAACAGGGCTGAAAGCCGCATAAATACTGGATTTTTTTGTGTACGGTACGTTTTTTTGTACCGTACACAAAAACGCTGAAAGCCGCATAAATACTGGATTTTTTTGTGTACGGTTCTGCCGTACACAACCGTACACACCGTACACACACATAATGTGTTAGCGTTAAATGTCTTTGTAAATTGTACCATCTTTTTTATCATTAAAATAGATATATGCAAGCATAGATTTTATATATACAAAGTACATATGAAATCGCTTGATGGTGAAGTTTCCCCATACTCCTCATTTTGCATTGTACAAAATATAAAATCGCTGTCGCTCACCATGTAGCATATATTCTTCTCTTTCTTTCGGCTAAAAAGGGAGGTCAAGGGGGGAAAGCCCTTGCTCAATACTGATTTTGATATGAGCTTGCGAAATGTCAAAATCAGTATTGAGTTTACTCTCATTTGACAAGCTCGCCTTTTGGGTGTATGATAGTATCAAGAAGTTGCCACACACAACACCACACCAACAAGCAAGGAGTGAAGTCAATGGGAGTAACCATCAGCACGCATAACGGCTCAGCTGTCGCAAGGGAGCATAACATACGAAATCCCAAAGTCGTCAGCAAAGAGGCACACATCAAGCCGAATGGAAAATTTGAGATATGGTGTGATGAAAAACCTCGTAACGCTTACAGTCGCCTTTTCGGTCAGGCTTTGGAAGAATACAACAACAAGCAGAAAAGAGCCGATAGAAAGATAAAAGATTATTATCGCCATATCTGCGATGACAAGGTGAAACATCCTGTCTACGAAATGATTGTAGCTATTGGTAGTCGTAACAACTCGATTGATGAAGAAACAGGATATTCCGTTCTTCGTAAATTTTACAATGGTTGGAGAGAAAGAAATCCCAATTTGGAATTGATCGGTGCATACTACCACGCTGATGAAGATGGAGTGCCACACGTTCATATAGACTATGTTCCTGTTGCAACAGGTTACATCTATGGAATGAGCGTTCAGACAGCATTGGTTAAGGCTTTGGAACAACAAGGCTTCAAGAAAGAGGGAAAGGCAACGGCACAAATTCAATGGGAAAAGCGTGAAAATATGGAGCTTGAAAGATTATGTAATTTGGCGAATATTGAAGTGGAGCACCCATTGATTGAGGGACGAAAACATCTCGATACAGCGGTTTATCGGGCACAGCAAGAACTTAAAAAAGCACAGCAGTCTTTGCAATATATGCAAGCTAATATTCAAGACACAGAGTTAATGCAACAAGCGTCTGAACACTTTTTAGAAATGGCTTACGAAAAAGAAAAAATAGCTGATGAGAAAGCAAAAAAGGCACAAGAGCAAGCTGAACAAAAGCAAATGGATTTGGAAACACTTCAAAGGCAAATATCAGAGTTAGAAAATAAAAAAAAGGCTTTGGAATATGAATTGAGTAATTATCAGGATATTCTCGATAAAAGATTAGCTTGGGATGCTGAAGAAAGATTTTGTTTTGCAAGATTATCATCACATCTCTTTGAACGTTTCGTACCGATAGCAAAGGAAATGTATTTGTGTTATGCCTATTCTCTACTTGAAGATGGTAAAGTTATTATTAATGCTCCGAAATCTGAAAGTGAGTTTTTAGCTTTGGCTTTGGCAAAGGCAAAAGGACTATCGGGACAGGAGAATAAAGGCAATTCGCCACCACGATTGAGAAGATAATCTTTGGAGGAAAATAAAATGGAGATGACAATAAAACAGCTTGCTAATGAGCTGGGTGTAAGCAAGCCTACAATCAGAAATGCCGTATCTGAATTAGGCTTGCAAGGAAAACTTTGCAAAATAGGCAACAGGTATATGCTTTCTGATGACCAAATAATGAAAATCAAATTACAAATATCGGAAAAATCGAAAAATGAAGTATTGCCGAAATCGGAAAAAACGGAAAAATCGGAAAGTGAAGCATTGCCGAAATCAGAAAAAACGGAAAAATCGGAAAGTGAAGTATTGCCGAAATCGGAAAAAACGGAAAAATCGGAAAGTGAAGTATTGCCAAAATCGGAAAAATCGGAAAGTGAAATATTGCCGAAATCGGAAAAAACGGAAAGTGAAGTATCGCAAAAATCAAAAAAAATGGAAAATGACATTTGGAGAGAACAGTTAGCAGTTAAAGACGGTCAAATTAAGCTGTTACAAGAGCAACTGATAGTTAAAGACCGCCAAATCGATTTATTACAGGAACAAATCAGTCAGCTTACATCAGCAATGGAAAGTATGGCAACGGCACTTACCGCCTCACAAGTTCTCCATGCAGGGACTATTCAGAAACAGTTTACCGAACATTCCGAAAGCATAGAATCATCTTTCGAACAGGAGCAGCCAAAACAGAAATTGGGATTTCTTTCAAGGTTGTTGGGTAGAAAAGAGTAAAGTTGTTGTATAAGCCGTTTTAATTGAAACGGAGGTATTAGACAAGAAATCCTGTTTTTTTAGGACAATGGAAATAGAGAAGTTTTCAGACAAACATTGTAGGAAAGATATAGCAAACTATCCCCATATATCAAAATCCTTATCTTCCTCGATATGGAAACAAGGCTTTTCTTTTTGCTTATATGATATTTCAAACTAATATCCCCCTTGACAAACGTCATATTCTCTGCTATAACTTAAAATGGGATGTTTTTGTAAATTTTAATTTACAAATCTAACTTTCTTATAACTTGGTTTACTCTCCTAAAATTAACATCACTTTAGGAGAATATCATCGAATTGGGAGAAAATGAGGAGCAATGTATATGAACAATAACTTTTTTGAGAATGTAGTGGAAGTGCTGAAACAGGATGAACGTTTTTTTACTGATGACGGTATATTCCTTCGTAATGCTGTATATGAAGCTGCTATGAAAATGGACTCGGCTCTTTTGCACCTGCTTTTGGAAAACGAGGAGACCTTCAAACGCTTTTTCACAGATGTAGACGGTATCAAGGTATTTGACAAGCAGGGCTTTGCGTGGGTCATCAACAACCGCCAGTTCCTTCCTGACAGTTATACCCGTTTTAAGAACCGTATCGGACTTGCTGACGAAAACGGTGATATGATTAAAAGTGTGTTTGATAATCAGTATTCCATATCAATCTGACAGTCACTGGGAGGAAAAGCATGAATAACACAAAACGGATCCTGCAGTATCTGCTGATCGTAGTCGGCATCATTGTCCCGATCTATCTGGGCAATGTCCTGAAGATGAACACCGCCAGCGACAGCGGCGTCGCCCTGAAGGATATCCCCGCGGAAGCGGTGACATGTACAGGAGCGGCCCAGGGAATGAACGGACCGGTGACGGTGGAAGTCGTCGCCACGAAGGACCGCATCTATTCTGTCAAGGTCGTCGACCAGAAGGAGACCGAGGGGATCGGTACGGTCGCGGCAGTGGAGATCCCCGCGAAGATCTTTGAGAAACAGAGCGTCCAGGTGGACAGCATGACTGGCGCGACCCTGACCTCCAACGCCATCAAACAGGGCGTCGTGGCGGCTCTGGAGAGCGCGGGCATCGATCCGGCGCCCTTTAACATCGCAGTGGCCGCCGAGCCCGTGGAAAAGGCTGATGACCAGGTGATCGACGTCGACGTGGTCGTGGTCGGCGCCGGCGGCGCCGGCATGGTCGCGGC
>CADCCP010000090.1 GCA_902800005.1 uncultured Ruminococcus sp.
CAGCATTTTGGTATATATGGGAATATATTTATTGAAACAGGTCTGAAGGATAGGCGATTTTCCCGAATTGCCTGCAATAAATATCTGTACCTGACCGACAGAATCTGTATTTACATCATCTCTTTCAAATATCGGCTTCATCGCCTCAAAGAAATTATATACACCCCTATCAATTTCATTTTCAAGGATACCAAGCAAATCAACTTTGATATTATCCTTTTCATTGTCTATATCAAGCTGGAAATTAGCCTGTGGAGTTCCTTCTTTATTGAAAAGCGTTACTTTCACAAAGCCATCTTTTATAATCGTGCAGTCGCTGTCCAATTCATAAAATTCATCTTCGGCAAGTGTTGACGGAATAATATTTTCTTGTGAAAGGTCTTTTTCTCCATTATATGAATGCAAGCCCTCCCAGAACGGTCTGAGTGCTTCCATAAGGGATTTGGTATTTCGCCTTGCCTCCTGAGAGGACGAAATCAATATTTCACTGCCCGGAAAATTATCACAATCCACCGGCTTGCAGAATGAAAATCCTGCCGATTTGTCATTTTTGCGGAGTTTGTCGGCATTGGCTTTGAATACCTCAAAGGCGAGCTTTTCCAGCAGATTTTCACCGCCAAGATATTTGTCACCGCCGTTTTCGATATGCCTGATGACATAATCGTACAGTTCTTCTTCTTTACTGTCGAAATCAGCCTCACGCCATATTCCGAAATCGTAATCCGTTGTTCCTCCGCCGAAATCGAATATGCCGTAATAGATTTTTTCATCGCCCTCCGGCTCAAAGCCATAACTTTTCAAAGCCGTTATTGCATAGGCTTCCGGTTCACTGATACCCGAAACCACACTGAATTCTTTCATGATCTCCTCATTTTCGAGAACGGCATCGGGAAGGGATTTTTTCAAGCCTGTGCGGAAACTTTCAAGCATTTTGTCACGGACAGCCTTTGAGTACATGGCAGGAAATGACAAAATATAATTCATATAAATGCCGTTACGCATGTTATTGATGAACAATCCGAGATAATACGCATATATCGCAACGGGATCAAACTCTCCCTCCAATTCAAGATAGGGCGGAAGCAGCTTTATATTTCCGTTCTGGTCGATTATTTTTATCTGACTGTAACGCTCATTACTGCCGCACCACTGCTTGATGTCATAGAAATAGGAATAGAATTTACCGCTGTCGCTGCTGTCTTTGAAGTTGTTTGCGGCACGATGTGAAACATACAAATCAACAAAACTTGTATGAGGTCTGCCGTTTTCGCCTGAGTAGTTATTAAGAAATGTTTCAATATCAACAAATTCGAGAATCGTCGGATTTTCATAATGATAGCGTTCCGCCTTTTTGCTGAGTTCGCCAATGCCGATACGGAGCAACTTTGTTTTGTCGCTGCCGTCCTGACATGAAACAATCGTGCTTTTCGTGCCGAAGTCGATACCGATAAGACCGTCGGGGCGAATGTCTGCCACGGGATTTCTTGCAACAAGCGGTTTAGGCAGTTCAACCATCTGACCGCTTTCTTTTTCGTCCCAAAGTTCCCAATGTCCCCTGTTGATATCCTCCATGCACTTTCTGTCATCGGGTTCAAGGTCAGCCCTCACCTCATCGGCACTCAAAACAGTTTCAATCAGGTCTTCAAACATCTCATCATTCATTGTGCCGATTTTCCTGTCATTTTCGGGCAGCAGGTTCCAGAATTCATCACAAACTTCCGTCAACTGATTGACGGCATTATTATATTCACCATCTGAATAAATCCCTTTTATTGCAGGCACAATATTATGTTTCTTGAAAGCATTCAATAAGCTGTTGAGCAATTTATATTTGTCGTCGTTTATAAGTTCCCAATTATCAAATGTTGCCTTTTCTATAAACTCTCTTTCCGCAAAAGTTCCCTGCATACTAATTACAACGTTACGTTTCTTGAAAGCGTCTACAAAAGCGTTCAATGATTTATATTTATCATCATTTATCACTCTCCACTCTCCGCTTATCAGCTTTTGCATGAACACTTCTTTTGTCATGGGTGCAGAGGTTATTCTTATATTATTACTGTTACCTGAACCCCACCAAGCATAGTGATCACCATTAGATGTATTTACACAACCATTATTATTATCACAAGTTACCAAAGAGGCATTTTGATACTTTTTACTGTTATTCATTGCATTTATAAGACTTTGTGGGAGCCGATTCTTTTTGGTATAAAACAGTTCTTTTGCCTGTTCATACGTGAAACATACAGTATTGATACCGCACAATTTTGATGCGTAACCACTATTCGGATATGAACTGTTTTTCTCTACAATCATCTGGAACTTTGGCACATAGTAAACATTATCACATTCTATCCAAAGGTTGTTTTTAAGGTTGTTTTTAAGGTCATTTTCAAATTCCCTGAAAAGTGTTTTTACTTTGTCAAGAATGATTTCGGATTTGACTATCGGAAGCATCAATTTATATAATCTGCTTTCGGTGCTGATGTGTGTCACTGCCTTTGAAGCTTCCATATTTCTGTTGTTTATCATAGTTTTTTCACTCCTGTAATTTTATCTTTCCGCTTTCACGACTGTTTTTCTGACAATTTTTCCTGTGTTTGCCGAAACGTAGCCACGAAGCTGTATTTCTCTTACAATGCCTTGTGCAGAGCTGTTATAACCGCAAATGTGACGGCTGTCGTCATAGCGTATGCCCGTATTGTCCTCACTCCATACATACAGCGGTTTTTCCGCCGACTCATTCAGCAATTCAAAGAAATAGCCGAATATATCTCTCAAAACGCTGATATCCTCACCGTTAAGCAGAAGATATTTTGTATGGTCCCAAAGCATTTCAAGATTGCCGTACTGTGAACATGACGATATAAATGTCATAATGCTTTTGTCGCTGATGATATTGGATATCTGTTTTTTTATCCCGTCATCAAGATTTTTATATCTGTCGTACAGCTCAAAAGGCTCTTTGAAATAGCCTTTCAATTTATCCGAAACGGTCTTTGCTTTTTTGAGTTCAGCCTTTGTTTCGGAAAGTTCGGATTCGAGTTCATCAAGTTCTTTTTTATTTGAGTTGTACTTTTCAAGTATGTCGTGGTTATAGCTTTTCAGGTTGGTAATATCTCTTTGTTTTTCATTGATTTGATTTTCGAGTCTGTCATTTTCCGCTGTGATTTTGTCAAGCTGACTCTTTAAAGAGATATTCTCATTTTCAAGTCTTTTATTTTCCTGCATGGCAATATTGAGCTGCCTTTGATGTTCTGCTGACATAATTTCCGAATTATCGGGAGTTTTATTTTTTTGTTTCAGCACCCTATTCAGTTTCTTGATAACATCTTCGTCATCAAGAAGTTCCATAAATTTGTCTTTTAACTTAAATCCCAATTTTTACCTCTCCTTATCAATAATATATAGTTGTCATTGGCTTTTTCACCTGTGCAGGTTCGGATTTTTTGATTTCGGGGGACTTTGCGGAAAACTTGGAAAGCCTTTGTTTCATCAGTGACAGTATATTCTGATTGCTCATATCATCTGTATGAAAATAGGCTTTCACTATTTCAATACTGCCGATACCGTTCAGACACTGATAGGCAAAGGCAATATCCTGCATATCGGCATTAACGCCCGAAAGCACCTTTTCGCCATACAGGCGGTAATATCCCGACAAAAGAGTATTTCCGCCTGCAACGCTCTGCAATACATATCTTTGGTCTATCCTGTTGGAAACATCAGAAAACAATTCCTCTATTTTGCTGTAGTGTTTCAGAACGGCATTTTTGGCATATCTCGCCATTTCAAACAGAGTATCATCTTTCTCATTTTTCTGTATCACTTCCATCTGAAGATTTGTTCCGTCGGCAAGGCTTTCGGAAGTGATTTTCAGATATACATAATTGATTTCATCTTCCGCATTGACAGATAACGGCTTTGTCAAAATATATACTTCGCCGTTTATTTTCACGATTCCCTCACCGATACAGATCATATTATCCTGAATGTTTATGTGACAGCCTGTGATAATGCCGTCGCCGTATTCGGAATACAGGTTTCTGATGAATTCACGGGGGTAATCTCTCAATGCTTCCAGCATATGCTGTTTTAAGATAAGACCTTTCTCAAAAACGGGTATGAACAAAATCAATCACCTTACTTTCTGCCGTCAAAAAATGTATTCTGCAAAATATCCATTTCAAACGAACAGAATTCCGCATTTCCTCTGTAGAGTTTCGCCTTTTCATCTTTATACACGGGGAGAATATCAAAACCCCATTTTTCTTTATCAAGAAATACAAAGATATATTTTTTGTTGGCAGGCATTTCGTCTATCATATCCTGAGATATTTTTCCTTTGGATATTCCGGTCAGTTCATCAAAGTTTGTCCTTGCAAAAGAGATATTTTCATATACATACTTGTACGGCTCACGGACATCTTTATCAATATTTCTCATGTGCAGATAGATTTCCCTGCCGGAATTGGTGATTCTTCTTCTTTGTGCTGGCTGATTCCAGTCAAAGCCCTGACAGAACATTTCTTTATCTTCCCCATTCTGATTCCTGATATAAACGGAAACAGGAATATTTCTTGTTTCATTCTGCAAAGTCACTTCAATATTGGATTTTTCCAGAGAATGAAGATACATGACAGCACCTTTCAGACAGGTCAGTTTCAGTTCTTCCGCTTCATTGCCCTTTGAATGGATACGACCGCTTTTAATTTTCTTGCCGGGAAGGAATTCTTTCAGAGCGTCCATGAAAATATTGATTTTCGAGGACTGTCCCGACAGCTTTATCTGACTGTAGGTATCAAGCTCATTGCTGTAGGAATCCGCTGAAGCACGGTTATTATAGAGAGGATTCAAAAACTTTCTGATAAGATAATATATATCCGCACGAAGAATTTTATCTATTTCCTTGGCATTGTATATGATATTGGGATAGCCCTGTTCTTTCAGAACACCGTTCTGCATAACGGATATTCTCCAGTTTTCAATTTTCTTGGTATGCAGATCGATATCATCCGCATCATTTTTCTGCTGGAACGTATATCTTGAAATAGATGTCCTGTAAAATTCCTTTTTCATCTCCTCAGCGAGCTTCCAGAGAAAATAGAAATTGTTCTTTATTTTATCATAGATTTCTTTAGGTTCATTTTCATGGTCTTTATATCTTGTAGGAATGACTTTTTCCGCTTTCTCATATTCCTTATCGAGTATTTTATATACTTCTTCATAGCGTTCCTTGACTCTTATATCATTGTCATCACCGATTTCTCCCTCGATATATGAGAAAATGGAATTGATATCCTGTTTGATGATATCATCAACATTGACTCTTTTTCCGTTGAGCTTGTGGGCGTACACGATTTTCATATACTGCATTATACGATAGGTGATATTATTTCCGCCGAAATTCACATCGCCGTTCATATGCTGTGTCACTATGTCAAGATTGATAATGCCGTCTTCATCTTTTTCTATTTTATATCTGCATGAGGCAAGATCGGACGTACCTCCGCCGCAGTCTATGATCAGAGCCTTTTCCTCCCGGTCATTATTGTAATTGCCCGACTGTATCTGATTGTTGATAATACTGAACAGTACGGCGATACCTTCATCAATGGCATTTTTCTGTTCAAGTACTTTTTCCTTGAGTTTCACGGGGGCGGATATATGCACATTTCTGAATCTGCATTTGAACTGATTCTGAGCATTCTTTATCACAAACATCAGATACTTTGAAATAATTTCCTTACGGCTCACAACTGCCTTGTTACCTTTGGAATCCTTGATTTCTTCATTGACATCTATATTGGAAGTCCAGCGTTTTATCTCCATAAAACAGCTTGCCTGAGGGCAATAATTATCTTCTTTGACTTTCCTTGCCGCATCATAACCGAAAGAATAGATAATATCATTTTTATCGCTGCAATCCTCCACATAAACGATTGTCGGCACGATACTGCTGAAAGATACCATATCAGAACCGTCATCTCTTTCATGCACAATGAATTTCACGATATTTTCGGAATTCAGTGTAACATTCCCGTTGATAACGGCAATATTTGAAATATTATCCACATAGGAATCATCAAGAAAACACCCTGCTGTTGTATTCGATGTACCGAAATCAATGCAGAGATGTGTGGAAGCGGTCATAAGTTCCTGACAATTCACCTCGACAGGCACTTTATACTGCTGCATATCCATTCCCAAAAAAGCAAAATAATATTTGGAG
>CADCCP010000091.1 GCA_902800005.1 uncultured Ruminococcus sp.
ATGGTGATGTTCATGTTCATCATCTTCATCGTGATGATGGTGATGATGATGTTCATGTTCTTCATCTTCATCGTGATGATGGTGGTGATGATGTTCATGTTCTTCATCTTCATCGTGATGATGATGGTGATGGTGACACTCACACTCAGGATCGTCACATTCTTCATCATCATGTATATCGTCTATTGTGAGAAGTGCCTTGCCCTCTGTTGCAGAAAGTATCTGCTCACCTGTAATGTCGTCCCATGCAGTTGTCACGATAGCTGCTTTTTCATTGTGTTCACGGAGAAGCTCCAATACCTTTGCAAGTTTTTCATCTGTCATATTCTGCGTTCTGCTGAGGATTATGGTGCTTGCACTCTCTATCTGATCGTTGTAGAACTCACCGAAATTTTTCATATAAATTTTGCACTTGGCAGCATCTGCGACAGTCACGAAGCTGTTCAAAACAACTTCTTCATTTGCAACTGTCATGACTGCCCTTATGACATCTGACAGCTTGCCGACACCTGACGGCTCTATAATAATTCTGTCGGGGTGATATTCTTCAAGCACCTTTGTCAAAGCCTGCCTGAAATCTCCCACAAGTGAACAACAGATGCAGCCTGAATTCATTTCATTGATCTGTATGCCGGCTTCTTTGAGGAAGCCTCCGTCTATGCCTATCTCACCGAACTCGTTTTCAATGAGGACAAGTTTTTCATTCTTGTAACCCTCTTTGATGAGCTTTTTGATGAGTGTAGTCTTGCCTGCACCCAGAAACCCTGAGAAAATATCGATTTTTGTCATTTTCAATGCACTCCTTTTTTAATTTCATTCCATTTTTTATATCAGCTTTTTTAAGAAGCTGTAGTTTCCGCTATAAGCCTATATCTTCAAAAACAAAGTCTGCCACTTTTCTTCTGAATGAGTCCCAGTCATATATGACGATACACTCCAAGCCATAGCCGTTTATCCAAAGATTGTCATAATAGAAATCCACGCCGAAGCTCGAATATTCAGGAGCAGACTTTGCCACTATGTCATATTTGAGATAATTCGTTGCGTTTGCGGCAAGCTTTGTGATCTCGGAAGTCTTGAGATTTGTAGTTATCATCGGACCTATGTCATAGATGATAGACATTATGGTCGAAAAATTCGATCTTTTTAGTTTATTTATCAGAATACCCATAACATTTCTCTGACGGAGAGTTCTTGTATAGTCGTCACCGCTGCAAATGCCCTCCTGTCCACGATTGCGGGCGTGCCAGAGAGCCTGTCTGCCGTTAAGGTGGACGTTTGCGACCATATCGCCCTCATCATTCTCATAGAAAATGAACTGGTTTATATCCATCTCATCACGGGTATCGACCTGACCGTTTACCCAACACTGCCAATTGATATAGTCTATCTCGTCTTCACGCAGTTCAATGTCAATACCGCCGAGAGTGTCTATGATATTACGGAAGCTCTTGAAATCGACCACTGCATAACGGTCTATTTTAATGCCGTAATTTCTCTGCACCGTCTGTACTGCAAGGCTTGCTCCTCCATAGAAAAACGATGCATTGATCTTGTTGTTCTCGTAGTCGGGGATCTCCACATAGGTATCACGCATGAGCGACAGCATTTTTAATTTTTTATGCCTTGTATCTATCGAAAACAGTATCATTGTATCGGACTGACCGCTGACCTGACCTTTTCTGGTGTCCGCTCCGAAAAGCATGATATTCAGTATCATCGGATCATTCAAAAGTTCTCCGCTGTAGGCGTGTACCCTGTCATCATTGATATAGCCGCCCGTGTGATGAACACCGGTATCTTCGTCATCTATCTCCATATAGTTTATCCTGCTGAAATAAGAATACGCCACTATGCAGAATGAGCCGGATAATATCAGCACTATACTCAATATTATGCTTATCACATTGAATATGATATGTTTCTTTGAAAGTGCATTAGGAGGAGGCGGAGCATATCTGCTTTTTTTGGGAGGCGGCACACGGTGATATGCACCGTCAAACAGTCCCTCTTCCTGCGGGACAAAGGGATTGCGGAAATACACCTTTTCATTTTCTTCACGATTCTCAGGCATACGATACTATCTCCTTTTAAAAGTTTTCCTTCATGTATTATATATCAAACTTTCAAAAATTCAAATACTTTTTCAAAAAAATGTCGTCATATATATTTTTCACGGAAATTCTTTGTATAATATAGTCATTTTAACATAAAAAAAGGAATTTGTATAAGTAATATAGATTTTTTAGAAAAGTTGTGTTACAATATAGGGAGTTAAAATCAAGGGGAGGAAAACACAATGTCAAAAACAAGAACACGTCTTGGTGTTCACCAAAATTACTATCTGAGGACTTTTTTATGGGCACTTGCACTTGCAACTCTCATATTTCTGCCTTGGATATTGTTGAACAAGGGTTATTTCTTTTTTTACGGTGACTTCAATGTCCAGCAAATACCTTTTTATCAGATGATACATGATGAAGTCAGAAACGGCAACATAGGTTGGAGCTATACCACAGACTTAGGTGCAAATATCATAGGCTCTTACAGCTTCTATATGATAGGCAGTCCGTTTTTTTGGCTGACGCTGCCTTTTCCGAGCAGTTTTGTGCCTTATATGATAGCACCCCTGCTAATACTCAAATTTGCATTGGCAGCTCTTGCCGCCTACACTTTCCTGAGAAGGTACCTGAAAAATCAGAATTATGCCATGATAGGTGCTTTGCTGTACGCATTCTCAGGCTTCGGCATATATAACATATTCTTCAATCACTTCCATGAAGCAATGATAACATTCCCGTTCATGTTGGCAGCTGCCGACAACTTCATCTATGAAAAAAGAAAGGGACATATGGCATTTGCCGTGTTTGCATCAGCCTTCATAAACTACTACTTCTTTGCAGGTCAGGCAGTATTTGTATTCCTTTACTGGCTCATAAGGATGAATACAGGCAGTTTTAAAATGTCTCTGAAAGAGTTCTTCCGATTTGTACTTGAAGTGATCGCAGGCTTTTTATGTGCAGGAATTGTTCTTGTGCCGTCCATTTTTGCCGTTCTCCAAAACTCAAGGCTGAACAACTTCCCCAACGATTGGGGTGCAGTCGTCTACACAAGTGAGCAGAGATATATCCATATCATTGAAACTTTCTTCTTCCCGCCCGATATGCCCGCATATGCAAACTTCACACCCGATTCCAATGCAAAATGGGCTTCTGTCGCAGGCTGGCTGCCGCTGTTCAGCATGGTAGGCGTATTTTCATTCTACAAGCTCAAAACGCACAAATGGCTGCGTCTGTTAATACCCATTCTCTTTGTAATGGCATTCATTCCTGTTTTCAACAGCCTTTTCCAGCTTCTCAACGTCGCATACTACGCAAGATGGTTCTATATGCTCACATTGATGCTTTCTCTTGCAACGGTGCTTTGCCTTGACAACGCCGAGACAGACTACAAACCGGGTCTGAAGATCACATTTGCGATAACTCTGCTTATCACCTGTCTTATCGGTCTGATGCCGTCTACCTACAACAATACGAACGGTGTTTCCATAACGACCTACGGTATCGAAAAATATCCTGACCGTTTCTGGATATGGGTAGGCATTGCGTTCATCGGTCTTGTTGCACTGACATTCGCCCTCAATTTCAAAAAGACTCACATAGCTTTTCTGAGACTTGTCTCCATCATGCTCTCAGCTATTATAATTCTTTACGGAAACGTGTTGGTAGGTGTGGGTGTTGTCAACTCAAGCTACAAATATAAATACATATCCACTTATGCCATCGGCAACAGAGGACAGTTCAAAGAACTCAAAGACCTCAAAAATGTCCGTTCCGACTTCTATGAAGAGATGGACAATATGGGTATGTACTGGCAGATACCCACTATCCAGGCATTCCAGAGTATCGTTCCCGGCTCAATAATGGACTATTACAAGTCTATCGGAGTTGAAAGAAGTGTCGGCTCACGTCCCGATTCGGAAGTTTATGCCATAAGAAGTTTCCTGTCATGCAAATATCTCTTTGACAACATATCCGACAAGAAGGATTTTGCAAGTAAGTCCGGCAATACTGCAATGCCCGGCTGGAAGTTCCTCAAAACCAAAAAGAGCTATAAGATATATGAAAATGAATATTATATTCCCTACGGCTTCACTTATGACACATACGTCACCCGAGAAGAATACGATAACTGCACCGAGAAAAACAGAAGTCATCTCATGCTCAAATCTATGGTACTCACAAAAGATCAGGCAAAAAAATATGCCGATATTCTTGAGCATGACGAAAAACTTTCCGACTATAAATATACTCAGATCGAATATTTCAATGCCTGCAATGACAGAAAAAAACTGACATGCAGTTCCGTAAAATTTGAAAACAACAAGTTTACTGCAAAGATAAAAACAGGCGATAAAAGAGAACTTGTATTCTTCAGTATTCCGTATGAGGACGGCTGGTCAGCTACCGTAAACGGAAAAGCTGTTGATATTGAGAAAGTAAATGTCGGATTCATGGCAGTTGCCGTACCTGCAAATCAGGAATCAACGATCGTTTTCACATACAAGACTCCCGGTCTTATGATAGGGGCAGCAGTTACTGCTTTCGGCATAATAATACTTGCACTCTATCTCATTATTTACAAGTCACCCAAAAAACGTGAAAATACCGATCTGCTCCTGTTTGATGACATGAGTGAGGGCAGCTTTGACGAGGAGATAAACAGCCTCTTTGAAAAAACCGTTAAGGTCAAAAAAGAGAAAAAATCTAAAAAATCAAAAGCCAAACCCGAAATAATAAAAGAACCTGCTGAAAATGAGGAGAACACTCCCGAAAAACTCATGGAAGAACAGAATTGGGAAAATGAACAGATGAACAATGCAGATGTTATCGGTCAGGTGTTCGGTGAAGAAACTCCCGAAGAAATGAGAAATGATGAATGAAGAATGAAAAATATTCCTCATTTCTCACTCCTCATTATATTTTGTAGTACCGTGCTATAATGAAGAAGAAGTCCTGCCCGAAACGGTCAAGCGGCTCTCAAATAAACTTGATGAATTGATAAAGGCGGGAAAGGCTTCCGAAAAAAGCAGAATGTTATTTGTAGATGACGGCAGCAAGGACGATACATGGAACTTGATATATAATTATACACAGGAAAACAAGTATGTTGCAGGCGTGAAGCTCTCACGCAACAGAGGTCATCAAAATGCCCTTTTGAGCGGTCTTATGACGGCGAAAGACCATTGTGACTGTGCCATATCGCTTGATGCAGACCTGCAGGACGATATAAACGTGATAGATGAATTTCTGGTGAAATACAGTGAGGGCTGCGAGATCGTGTACGGTGTTCGCAGCAGCCGTGAAAAAGATACTTTCTTCAAGCGTTCCACTGCTCAGGGCTATTACAAATTCATGAAAGCTCTCGGTGTCGAGATCGTCTACAACCATGCAGATTACAGGCTCATGGGAAAAAATGCCCTTGAAGCCCTCTCGGAATACACAGAAGTCAATTTGTTCCTGCGTGGCATCGTGCCGCTGATAGGATACAGATGTGATTATGTCTATTACGAGAGAAACGAGAGATTTGCAGGCGAATCCAAATATCCCCTGAAAAAAATGATAAAATTTGCCGTTGACGGTATCACTTCTTTCAGTGTCAAACCGCTCAAAATAATTTCAAATATAGGAACTGTTATCTGTATTCTTAGCGTGATCGGCTTCATTTATGCACTTGTTTCTTTCTTCATGGGAAGTGCCGTTGCAGGCTGGGCTTCAACGATGTGTTCGATATGGTTTCTTGGCGGTCTGCAAATGCTCTGTATCGGCATTGTCGGCACTTATGTCGGCAAAATTTACAGCGAGGTCAAACGCCGTCCCCGCTACAGAATTGAAAAAACAATATTAAATAATGACGGAGAGTGATTTTTTGATGTTTTTCGGTCAGAAAATACTTGATTACAAAGATGACATACTAAAAGACCTTGATGAGCTTATCAAGATAAAATCCGTTTCCTCTCAGGGTACCGAAATGCCTGCAAAGGCTCTTTCATGGATACTGAAAAAAGCTGAAAGCATGGGCTTCTCTACAAAAAATATCGATGGCATCGCAGGTCATGTCGAATACGGTGAAGGCGATGAACTTGCCGCTGTACTTGCACACGTTGATGTCGTGCCTGCAGGCGACGGCTGGAGTGTTTCACCCTTTGCCCTCACGGAAAAAAACGGCAGACTCTATGGCAGAGGTGTCGTTGATGACAAAGGCTCTGCCGTAATTGCCCTTTACTGCCTGAAAGCCCTCAAAGACAACAATATTATCCCTAAAAGAAAAATACGTCTTATTTTCGGTGCTGCCGAAGAGGTCGGCATGAATGACATGGAAACCTACTTCAAAACAGAACAAATGCCCGATATGGCTTTCACACCCGATTCCGAATACGGTATCTGCATATGTGAAAAGGGTATTTTGCAGCTTGAAATATCTTCCGAAAATAATGACGGTCACTTCCTTAAAAACTTTCATTCAGGCATGGCTGTAAATGCCGTTCCATCTCAGGCTTCCGCATTCGTTGACCGTGAATTTACCGCTGTCGGAAAGGCTTCTCACGGCTCTACTCCCGAACTTGGCGTTAATGCAGCCGCTAATCTGATAAAAACCCTTTCTGATATTTACGGATATGCCGCTCTGGGCGATCTCTGCACTTTTCTCGGAAAGGAAATAGGCTCCGAAACTGACGGAAGAACATTGGGTATCGCCTGTGATGACGAAAAATCAGGCAGTCTTACTGTCAATCTCGGTGTTGTTGACATAGACAAAGATGTTTCCCATGCGTTCATAGATGTACGTTATCCCGTGACGGCTGATTTTGCCATGATAATCAAAAAAATCGGTGCAAAAGCCGCTCCCTACTCCCTGAAAGTCGGTGTCTGCAACCATGAACCGCCCCTTTATGCAGCCGAACACTCACCTGTCATTGACATTCTCAAAAACGCCTACAAGACAGTTACAGGTGAAGATCCCGAACTCTATTCGACAGGCGGCGGCACTTATGCAAGAACTCTCAGAAACAACGGTGTTGCATTCGGTCCCGTCTTTAAAGGAGATACTGCAAATATACATGATGTTGATGAGAGCATTGACAAAGAAAACTTCTTCAAACACTCCCTGATATGTCTTGAAGCCATATACGGTTTTGCTGTTAAATAAAAAAAAGTGACTGTCCGAAAAACAGTCACTTTTTTATTATCAGAATTTCATGTCATACCACAAAATAAATGCATATATCGCATATATCCTGCCCCACAGCATTTCTTCTCCGCCGATATATCTCTCCCACAAGTCTTTTATCTGCTCTTCATTGAAGAATCTCTTTGAAGTTTCCCCGAAAAGACCATCTTTCACAGCTTTGTTATATCTCTCGTCTGCAAGCCACTTTCTGACGGGTACGGCAAATCCCACTTTTTTACGGAATGCTATATCTTCGGGAAGCTTTGATGTCGCAGCCTTTCTGAACACATATTTATTCTGCTCTCCAACAAATTTATATTCCGCAGGTATCTTTCTCGCTATGTCGAACAATCTCAGGTCACTGAAAGGTGTATGCAGTTCTATTCCGCAAGCTGTGCTTGTGCGGTCTGTATTCAGGTAAATGTCACCTTCCAGCCACAGAGATATATCAACTGTCAGCTTCCTTGAAAGATCATCCTGTCCGTCCGTTTCCTCCCAGAAGGGTATCACTGGTGCATTTGCCTTGACGGTTTCATCATAGTCTTTCATAAGGTCTTTAACGACCTGTTCCGACATGATGTGTGAACACGTCAGATATACCCAGTCTTTTTCAAGCACTCTCCTGTGTGCATTGTAACCGCCGAAAAATTCATCTATGCCTTCACCGGAGTATACAACGTCAGTGAACTCCTTTACTGCCTTGCAGCCAAGCGAAAACGCTACTGCGGAAGCATCTCCCAAAGGCTGTCCCATCTTGTCCATGACGGCAGCTATCCTGTCAAAATACTCCTGTGCAGTTATGTTCTTGACACGGAAGCCCTTTCCAAGCACATCTGCCGTGTGACGTGCAAGCTCCGACTCGTCAAAGCCCGATTCCTCATAACCTATCGTATTGGCACATACCGCATCGCTTGCCGCAAACAGATATGACGAGTCCACTCCGCCCGATAAAAACGACTCTTTATGAGGAAATTCTTTATCACCTGTTTCCTCCGACAGAATCTCATCAACGGTATTTTCAATTTCCTTTGCAAACTCGTCCATAGTCTTGCTTCTGTCAGGCTCAAATACAGGCTTCCAATATCTGTGTAAAGTCACATTTTTGCCGTCCCATTCAGCATAGTGTCCGGGACAAAGTTTATATATCCCCTCATAAAAAGTTTCGCTGCCTATGGGATAGCCATAAAACAAATATTGCTGAAGCATTCTCTTATTAAGAACTTTTTTAACTCTGCTGTCGCCTGCTATCTCATTGATGTCACCTGAGCAGATGAACTCCCCGTCAGCCACCGTATAGAACATCTGTTTTTGACCGACCTGATCTCTGATACAGAACAGCTTGTTTTTTTCGCCGTCCCACAGGGCTATCGCAAACATTCCGTAAATATGCTCCATCATTGACATTTCCCATTTTGCATAGGCTTTTTTCAATATTTCATTTTCACGCTCTGCTCTGTTCAAGTCATATGAAATTTCCAACTCAGTACAGAGTTTTCTCCAGTTGCGTATGTAGCCGCTGAAATAGCGTACCTCAACTTTTTTATCTTCCATATATATCCTTCTTTCAATGCAAGAATTTGTCGTTTTCCGTAGAAATTATAACATTTTATGACAATTCGGTCAATGGTATTTTAAAAAAAAACATTGACCGTGCAGAGATATTACCCTGCACGGTCTTAATGTTATGTGGAGTTTTTATGAAGAAGATGAAATACGCCGGTTTTCCTGTACATCTTCATTCTAACATCAAAATATGAACAAACTATGAACCACACTTAAAACGATTGAAAAATAAACCTTGATTTTTTTCAAGAAAAGGCTGTCAACACCCGTGAGTGCCGACAGCCTTGTTTTATTTCTTCTTTATTGAATTTGTAATGGCTTTTCTGATGAGGTCTACAGGAACGATAGAGATCGAGAGGATCACTACAAACAGCCATTCCATAGCATTCAAGCCGTAGCAGTTGAATATCTCACCGCCGATATATGTCATTACTACCTGAATGACGATTATCAAGCCCATGATCCTGAAATAGTTCTGGTTTTCACTGATATGCTCAAATACATTAAGTTTTTCGGTTCTGACGTTGAGGGAGTTGCATACAGAGATGAGAATGAAGAAGCAGAAGTATGCGGTCATAAGATACAGCCATTCGCCTTTTTCGCTCTGTGTATTTCTGACGAAATTCCATACAGGGCTTGTCGTCCACATCTGCGAGATGAGTACAAAGAAGCTGCAAAGGAATATCCATATCGTAGATACCGTAAGCTGTGATTTCATAGCCTTGCTGACAATGCTTTCATCACGGCGTTTAGGCTGTTCCTTCATGTAACGCTTGAGAGCAGGCTCTCCGCCGAGTGCGAGGGCTGCAAGGGTATCCATTACGAGATTTACCCACAAGATCTGTGTGATCGTAAGAGGATTGGAAAGGTCGAGCAGCGGCATGATAAAGGAGATAAGCACCGCTGAAATATTGATGGAAAGCTGGAAAGTAATGAACTTTCTGATATTGTTGAATATTGTACGTCCGTAGAGGATAGCCTTTGCGATAGAGTTGAAGTTATCGTCAAGGATAACGATGTCACTTGCTTCTTTGGCAACTTCTGTACCGCCGCCCATAGCAAAGCCGACATCAGCCTTTTTAAGTGCAGGTGAGTCATTGACACCGTCGCCTGTCATGCCGACAACAAGATTGAGTTCCTGTGAAAGTCTTACAAGACGGCTCTTATCTGTAGGCAATGCACGGGCAATAACACGGATATGAGGTATTTTTTCCTTGACTTCTTCATCACTCATTTTAGCAAGTTCGGAAGATGTCAATACAACGTCATCATCTGATTTGAGCAAGCCTGCATCTTTTGCAATGGCAACGGCTGTTTCTTTACGGTCACCTGTTATCATGACTACCTGTACGCCTGCATTATTAACGTCTGCGATAGCTGTGATGGATTCAGGTCTTACTTCGTCACGGATACCGATAACACCTATAAGTGTCCAGTCACCTTCGGGGAGTGAATCACTTGTCAAAGCTGTATCAGAGGTGGCTATTGCAAGTACACGGATAGCTCTGTTGGCAAGTTCATCAATTTTTTCATTGAGGACTTTGCCGTCAAATTTAGCTTTATTGCCTTTTTCGTCATAGTAATATTTACAATTCTGAATAAGTTTTTCGGGAGCACCCTTGATAAGAGTGATATTCTTGTCACCCTCGATAGTAGTAGCACTGTACTTGTTGGTAGAGTTGAAGGGTACGGAATAAACCGCCTTTACATTCGGATAC
>CADCCP010000092.1 GCA_902800005.1 uncultured Ruminococcus sp.
GTTCTCAATATGAAAGTATGAAATTGTTTTTTTGCTAAATGTTTTAAGTTGAGAGTATAACATATCGGGTACTCTCAATATAGGTGCAGGCGAATCACATTCCATGCACAAAATAACAAAGATATTCAACACCATGAAAAGCCGTTATCCCAATATTCGTTTCAATATTGTCAGCGGTGATACGGAAGACCTGAAAGGCAGTCTTGAATGTGGACTGTTGGATTTTGCCCTGATATTCACCGACTTCGACAAAGAAACATATCATCACTATACACTTGATGAAAAAGAAATATTCGGTGTCATTATGAGGCGTGACAGTGAGCTTGCCAAAAAAGAACAGCTTACCGTAAAAGACCTTTACGGCAAGCCGCTTATCATATCCAGAGCAAACGGATTGTCAATATTCAGCGGAACACAGACACAAAAACTCCATGTTGCCGCAACCTATAATCTGCTTTATAATGCTTCCCTGATGGTGAGGGACGGCATAGGCTATGCTGTTTCATTTGACAGGTTGATTGATACTTCCGAAAAATCCGAACTTTGCTTTCTTCCGCTGACACCGAACATCACCGTAACTCCCAAGCTTATATGGAAAAAAGACCGTAAACCGTCAACGGTATCACAGTTGTTTATTGACCTGTTAAATGCAGAAAAGAAGTAAATTTCATTTACATTACTTCATAAATTCTTCAATAATACATTCATGCTTTTTATTATCACTGTCTTTGTCATAATTGATGCCGACAAGCAATATTTTATCATAATTTTTCAACACATCGGGATAGTGCCTGTCCTTTATCTGCTGAATAGCCGATTTTGCAGACTTGTCATATTTCAGTTCTACCAATATCGGAATCCCATCGGGATTTTGAAAATTAGGCAGAAAAACGATATCGGCATATCCGTTTCCTGATGGCAATTCCTGAAATACACTATACTTTTCCCTTGCATAAAAATATGCTATCAGAACGGTATATCTCAATGCCTGCTCATTGTTATAATGTTTCGGATCACAGCCTTGTCGGTGTACTTCCTCAATATGTGCGGCTACTTCATCAGACCTGCCTGCAAGCGTCAGTGCAAGAAGTTCCCTTGATTTTTCAACGGCTTCAATTGTATTCTTCCACTTGCCTTCAAACTTCATAGCCGTTACAAATTCGTCAAAAATTTCCTTATTCGGAATATATACTTCTTTTGTATCAAATAAATATCCCAGATATCCGAGATGTATCAGCAAAGTCAGAATATCATCTTTTGTCTGCATTGAATACATATCATTCTGAAAACTTCTTATATCAACAGCAACCCTTTCCCCTGACAGCAGACGGCTTACTGCTTCATTCAAGCCGTCAAAATCAAAACGGATATATTTGGAAAGTGCCTCAAAGGTTTCTGTCTTTGACCAGTAATTGTCAAATCTTTTTCTGTCAATGGACGCAACAACGGAACGGGGACAATACAAATGAACATCATCATTCAACTGATAACCGTCATACCAATATCTCATTTGTTCAATATCCATGCTGTACTTTATGCAAAGTTCCTCCACTTCATCTTCCGTAAAGCCTGTACGACCTGCAATTTCGCCCGAATCGACCATAGAATATTCATCAAACATATTCAATGCCAAATGTGTACCGTATTTTTTGATAGGCAGAATCCCCGTCATATACGCAAGGGCAACATAACTCTGGTCTTTCAGCCAATCCCTGATAAAATCAAGATATTTTTCCTGTGCCTGCTTATCGTCCTTGTGTTCACGGAATATACAGTCCCATTCGTCTATCAGTATAACAAACGGTATATTTTTCTTGTTATAAATATCCATCATTGTACGAGTGAGATTCGTTTCATCAAACAGACGCACATCGCCGAACTCATCGGTAAGTTCCCAAAGCAGTGAACGTTTCAAAAGGTTCAGCAATTCATCCATAGAGTGAGTATTGCTGAGAAATCTCTGCATATTGATATGAATAACATTGTACTTGTTCAACTGTTTACCCCAATCGGGCATTTTTGCAATTTTCAGTTTTTCAAACATTTCTCTTGAATCACAGCCCCTGCTGTAAAATGCAGAAAGCATATTCATATTAACGGATTTGCCAAATCTTCTCGGACGGCTGACACATATACACTTGCCTAATTTACCGAGTTTTTTATTTGTAAAAGCAATCAGTTCCGATTTATCTATATAAATATCCGATTCACACGCCTCAGCAAAACTGTTATTGCGAGGATTTAAGTAAATACCCATTTCATGACCTCCCCTGTATTCGATATTTTTATTATAATCTTTATATTGTGTAATTACAAGTACAGCCGCAAGATTTTTTCCTGCGGCTGTATTTTTTCATTCTATGGCATATTTTGCGATAAGCTTTGCAATGGTGAGAGGAAATGTCTTCAAGTTCGTTATATAAAAAAACTGTCAAAACCTTTTGAAATGCTTCGACAGTCTTTCTTTATTGTATTAAGAGGATGAATTATACAGATTTCTTACGTCTTGTAAATAATACTGCTGCGGCACTTATCAATGAACCGAATATTGCAAGCATTGTAACTGTATTGCTGTCACCTGTTGCGGGAACAGCAGTTTTTGTATTGTTATTATTTGTGCTGTTGGTATTGTTTGTGATATTTGTATTATTGGTGCTGTTATCAGGCTTTGAACCTTCCGTTTTTGTATCATCGGATTTTAAATCGGCTTTTACAGGTTCACCGTCGAATTTATAGCAATCCATAAAATTAGCCCGTCTTACAAGAATTAACAATTTTTTACAGGCAAAGACCGTTCAGCTGCAGGTAAATTTTATTAACGTGAGTTCGATGTAACTTAAAAATATTCTAACAATGATGAAATTAAGTATGTCATTCCGAACGCAGTGAGGAATCTTGATAAGATTCTTCGTCGCTGACGCTCCTCAGAATTACAGTATAATAACTTTTTGTTTTCATCGAACTCACGTTTATTATGATGTGCGATAGTTGTTATCGCTTTTGTAGAGTACATAAAAACGATTCTTGCATCTGAAACTTCAGATTATTCCCTGCAAATCTATAAAGAAAACACTCCGCCGTTTTCCTGGTTTTGTGGTACGGTGGAGTGTTGTATATTATCAGAATGAAATTTTAGAAATAAAACAAAGGGGTATTATGCCTTGTTAAATTTTTCCTTGCCCTGCTTGCATCTCGGGCATTTCCAGTCGTCCGGCAGTTCCTCAAACGCTGTGCCGTCATGCTCTGCCGGATCGTAAACATATCCGCATATTGAGCAGACATAAATTCCCGTAGCCTTGTTCTCAGTGAAATCGACTTCTGCAAGAACTGTCGGAACAGGGTTATCCAAATCTATAACACGCTTTGCTTCAAGATTTTCATAGCCCTGTGGTGTATGAGTACCGCAATATACTGTCGGATGACTGCGGACAAACTCACGCACTCTGTCCATCGTTTCACGGGCAGCAGCAATATCATCAAACACAACAGAAAGCTTGTTTTCGTACAGTGCCTCGTCAACATATGTTATATCTCCGTGGAGCATATAGAAAAGTCCATCACACTCCACAATGATAATGCTGTTACCGTTTGTATGCCCTTTTGCTTTAATGAAATAAATACCCTCAGTTATCTTCTGACTTTCAGGGAAGTTATAGTATGCACCATCAGTAAATTTCACAGGAACGATATTCGGGATCCCCTGCAATTCAGCCGCACTGAGTTCTTCCTCATTGACAAAAATCTCAGCGTTCGGAAAGGATTTTAATTCTCCGGAATGGTCGGCGTGCTTATGGGTAAGAAGTATCTTTTTCACCTGCTCAGGCTTGTAGCCGAGGTTTGCAAGAGCTTCCATATAGGTGCAAATATCCTTACCTGTGAATGCCGCACTGGTTTCGTCGGGCTTTTCCTCCGGCATTCCTGCCGGGATACCTGTATCCACAAGTATCACTTCGCTGCCTGTATCAATTAAATAATTTTGCAGACTTCCACGATAACGGATATTCGGGTCGAATTTTTGTGGACCTTCCTCTCCGCCAAAGGCAAAGGGCTGTGAATAAAAACCGTCTTTTCTGAATTTTACTGCTTTGATAATCATTGAAAATCCTCCTCATTCATTTGAATCTATAATATCTTTCAGCGTGATATGCTCGTTTCGGAATCGTACCGAACTTTTTTCCGACTTGATGTGTATCGCATTTTGGGGGCAATTATGCAGGCAGGCATAGCAGACCTCGCACCGACTTCCGAAATTCACCTTATCAGTGACAGTGATATTGTTTGCAGGACAAACCCTCGCACAAATGCCGCAGCGTATGCAATTATCATTGACTATATATTTTTTGCTGTATCCTTTCTGAGAATACGTTTTGCCAACATATTCTTATACATTGCCATCTGAACTATCCTGTTTCATCAGTTGGAGGATAGAGAGCAGTGTTCCGCCGATTTTTCTTGCAACATACAAGCAGTTACCGCTTGCCGTAAAATAACAAACTGTCATTTTGTTTCCTCCATCATTACCATCATCTTATCAAGCAGGCTTTTCAGCGTTATTAAATCCTCATTCGGTAATGAGATACAGCAGGACATTTCTTCGGGAACATGGAGGGGGCGTGTTCGTGTAACTAAGCCCTGCTTTTCCAGGCGTCTGAGGAGCGGAGCAAGCGTACCCGAATCAAGATGTACAATCTTGCCCAGCTCCTTTTCTGTCATTCCGCCATGCTCCCAGAAAACCATCATTACGACATACTGCGTATAGGTCAGTCCTAATTTTTCAAGGGGCTTGCGGTAGAGCCGCACAACCTCCTTTGCACAGGCATAAAGCGGAAAACAAAGTTGGTTTTTCAGGCGAATGGAGCTGTATTTATCTACTATATTTTCATTGTCATTATATAAATTTCCTCGCAAAATCGGCTGCCTGTTTTTTCTGATCATCATTCGGTTTATTCTTTACATAAAAGAATTCTTCTTCAACAGGAATACCAACTTCCTTTAAGCCATTCTTTATCAGGTCAACAGAATGTTTTGAAATCCATGATGTAGAGAATACAACCGCTTTTTTGACATTTTCCTTTTTCAGTGTTTTCAGATACTCCTTCAAATGCTTATCAAGACCATAAGCATATAAAGCACCGCCAATAAAAAGCAGGTCAACGGGCTCTTTTATATCTGCCTCCGCTGTATCAACGGATACCGCCTTTACTCCGACCGCTTCAGCAACAGCCTCTGCAACTGCTTTTGTATTTCCCGATTTAGAATAATATCTTACCGCTATATTCATAAATATCCTCCTTATCCGATATTGTTCTAAGCCTTACCTTCGGCTATGATTTTTTCTACCTGATTACGCTTTTCATACAGTGTGCAGCCACCGACATGCTCTTCAAGAAGGTATCCGCCGTCCCTGAGTTCCCTGAATAGTCTGGAATTAATTGCTTCTCTGAGTGAAGTGTCCCTTACATTGATGTCCGAGAATGGCGAGAACGGACACGGCTCTGCTCCACCATGGGAATTGATATGGAAGAAACCCCGTTCTGCTGCCACACAGCCACCTGTATCTTTTTCATCTCCGGGAAAGGAAATGTATACCATTTCAGCGTGCTCTTTTCTAAGACAGTCAATTCTGTTTTTGAGATACTCCCGTTCCTCATCACCGGGTGCCAGTTCCATACTGTCATCCGTTACAGGAACATACTCCACAAATATTACCGCCTTGCAGCCTTTATCAGAAAGTTTTTTCAGAAATTCGTTTGAACATATCTCTTTGATATTCTGCGTTGTTACAGTAACGGATGCTCCGAATATCAATCCACGACGCTGCAACTCATCCATATTAGCAATCAGTTTATCATAGATTCCGATACCTCGTCTTGTATCTGTAGTTTCTTTTTCTCCTTCAATGCTCATTATTGGAACAAGATTACGGCAGCGGTCAAAAAGTTCAAAGTATTTTTCATCCATAAAAGTTCCGTTAGTAAAGATGGGAAAAAGGATGTTTTGTTTTTTTCCTGCCGCTTCCATCACATCACGACGCAGCATAGGCTCTCCGCCTGCCAGCAGAATAAAGCTTATACCAAGTTCATCGGCTTCATCAAAAATTTTTGTCCAATCTTTAACTGTGAGCTGTTTCACAGGTTCACTGTCAATAGTAGCTTGATTGCACCTTGAGTAGCAGCCGGCACAATGAAGATTACATCGGCTTGTGATACTTGCAATCAAAAAACTCGGGATATGCTCTCCGTTATCTTCGGCAAGCATTCTTTTTTTTGACGCTGCTCGTACTGCAAGTGCAAACTTCATAATATATGCACTTTCTTTGGGATTTTTCAAAGTTGCCTTCAAGGCATCTGCTACCAATTGTTCCGCACCTTTGGAAAGGTATGTCTGCAAATCAAAGTTTTCATTGTTTATGCTCATTGGTTCATGCCTTCCGATATATGTTTTTATATTTGTTATTCGTCATTATTTTCAGGCTTGTAAACAGGGCAGCTTTTCGGTGCTTTCGGCATTTCCTCTCCGGTTATTGCCGCTTTGATAACATTGCGGTGAAGATAAAGCATGATAAGAAATACTCCTGTACATATTCCTTCGATAAATGCAAAAAATGATTTATTCATAATTCTATCCATCCTTTCTGATATAATTATCTATCAATTACGATTTTTTATTTGTTCTTTGAGTGTCTGTATAAACTCAGGAAGCGTATCATTGTTTGTACGGTCAGTTGCACGAACCCTGACTGATATAGTACATTCCGATACTTCCTTTTCGCCGACAATGATCATGTAAGGAACTTTATCATCCTGTCGTGCACTGCGTATCTTATAGCCGATCTTTTCATTGCGGTCATCCAACTCTGCACGAATACCTGAATTTTTCAGTTCCTTCCACACCTTTTCGGCATACTCGTTGCTCTTTTCAGAAACAGGCAAAACCTTGACCTGTACCGGTGCAAGCCATAAGGGGAATACACCCTTTGTTTCCTCGATCAGATATGCCATAAAACGGTCAAGACTGCCGAGGATAGCTCTGTGAAGTACTACCGGAGTTTTTTCTGCTCCGTTCCTGTCAATATATGTCAGATTAAACTTTGCAGGCAGACAAAAATCAAGCTGACAGGTAGACAATGTATATTCTGCTCCCACGGCAGGCTGAACATTGACATCCAGCTTCGGTCCGTAAAAAGCAGCTTCGCCTATTTCCTCCGTAAATGATATATTGAGTTCCGTCAGCACTTCACGCAAAGCGTTTTCTGCACGCTCCCACATAGCGTCGTCCTGATGGTATTTTACTTTATCCTCCGGGTCACGCAGTGACAGGACACAGCGGTAATTTTCTATTCCAAAGTCCTTATAAACATCAAATATCAAATCGACAACACTGCTTACTTCGTCCTTGATCTGCTCGGGAGTTACAAACAGGTGGGCATCATTCTGACAGAAATGACGACCTCTCTCAATGCCTTTCAGAGTTCCGCTGGGTTCAAAACGGAAGTCATGTGCGATCTCACCGATACGGATAGGAAGATCACGGTAGGAATGCTGCTGATTGGCATATATCATCATATGGTGCGGACAGTTCATGGGACGAAGAACAAACTGCTCCTGATCCACTTCCATAACGGGGAACATATTTTCACGATAATGCTCCCAGTGTCCGCTGGTTTGATAAAGCCCCACCGTACCGACACATGGCGTCAGAACGTGCTGATAGCCAAGCATACGCTCCTTTTCCTTGATATAGTTTTCAAGCTCCTGCCATACGGTATAGCCCTTCGGCAAAAACATTGGCAGTCCCTTTCCAATCAGGTCATCTGTCATAAACAGTTTCATTTCTCTGCCGATTTTGCGGTGATCTCTGGCTTTTGCCTCACGAACCTGTGTTTCGTAGGCATCAAGTTCTTCCTGTGTACGAAAGGCAACACCATTAAGTCTTGTAAGCATTTTATTTTTCTGATCGTTTTTCCAGTATGCACCTGAAACAGCCGTAAGTTTGAATGCCTTTAATGCTTTGGTATATGTCAGGTGAGAACCAACGCACATATCAATATAATCCCCCTGCTGATAGAAAGTAATTCTTGCATCATCAGGCAAATCTCCTATATGTTCAGCTTTATAAAGTTCGCCACGCTCCTGCATAAGTTTAACAGCTTCTTCTCTTGGAAGTTCAAACACTCGAAACGGCAGATTTTCTTTTATGATCTTCCGCATTTCTTTTTCAATGTCTGTCAAAGTTTCATCTGTTATAACAGTTTCTCCGAAGTCAATGTCATAATGAAAGCCTTTTTCCGTAGCAGGACCATAACCGAAATGTGCCTGCGGATATAGTCTTTTTACAGCCTGAGCCATAATATGTGCTGCCGAATGACGCAGAACTTCAATTTCATTTTCAACAGGACATTCTTCGATATGTCCATCATTAAACAGTATTTTCATATTCTGATGTTCCTTTTCGTTATTTTACAAAACGACCGACATATCTTAATTAAAAAAGGTATAAGGTATGCCGGTCAGCTTATTATTTGTCAGCAGGTTCCCACTTGCAGCGAACAGGCGATACAATTGAACCGTCCTTTTTCATAGCAGTCATTGTTTTGTCAACGACCTTGCGGTCAAGCCCTGTAAGCTCTGCTATTTTACCGGCATTCAGCGGTTCACCGGCATTTCTCATTGCTTCAAGAATCTGTTCTTTTTCACTCATGATGGTTACTCCTTAAAAATTGATTGTTTCCGGTGCATTGGTAAACGAGCTAAATGTAGCCGTTGCATTCTTGAAATACAGCATCTGCATATTGCCGTCATCGGGATCGTACATTGCTTTCAGGCTCGGCATCTTTTCCAGCATAGCGACCTTTACATCACGGTCATCATCATTGACCAGCTCTCCTGCGATCCTCAGCCATTTTCCATCCTTGAATGCACATATCTCAACCTTGGGATTTGCACTGATCTGCTTTGAAACATCCTTAACCTTGCCTGTCTGAATATAAAGCTTATCGTTATACAAGAGAGCTGTTCCAAATGCACGCACTCTCGGCTGATCGCCCTCAACAGTAGCAAGATAATAGGTATGTACTTCGTCAAGAAAGTTGCATACTCTTTCAATATCTTTCATATTCTATCCTCCGTCAGTCACCCAGCATCTCGATCATGTAATTTTCCATACCAATCTGCTCGATCAAGCAAAGATGTCCCTTAACCCAGTTGTAATGCTCCTGCTCGTCAAGGATAAACTCCTCGATCATGTGTCTTGTAACATAGTCATCATCGAACATTGCAAGAGATTTTGACATCATCGGCAGAGCTTCGGCAGCGTCCTTGCAGTCATATTCAAGCATTTCCTTGATGTCGGTGATAACGGGATAGGGTTCGATCTCAACAACAGGTGTTTCGCCAAGCTCAATAAGTCTTGCATTGACCTTTTTAGCCTCTTCCCATTCCTCATCGGATTCAGCCATGATTTTATCTCCGAGCTTATTAAGTCCACGAGCTTTCAGAAGCTGAGCATGGATAGAATGTTGCTGTGAGTTGCCGAACCAGCCCTTTGCAAATGCCTTTAAAAGTTCAATTTTTGTCATAGTGTAATCCTCCTGAAATAATATTATTGCGTGCATTAAGATTGTGCACAATCGTTAATATTATTATATGATATTTTTCGGTTATTTCAATGGTTGATTTTTAAAAAAACTGTAATTTTACAGTAATTTGCAAAATCATATACTTTTTTTACAGTAAATATGCCTTGAGCTTTTCGGGAATACATTCCACGCAATAACGAATAAACTCATCCTCCGTGAATTTGTTATCACCGAAATTATAGTCGAAAAAGCTACTTGCCAGACCATTCGCATAAAATCTTTCTGCAAAGACAATATCGTCAGGTATTTCTGTCAGACCATTCTTTTTCTGTATATAATCGAGCAGAGAACGACACGCTTCCTCAACATGCACTTTTGCATAGGAATCCGCCCCATATGCACTAACTTAATTTCAAGTTACACATTTGCAAACGAATACCGTTCCTACGTTTTTCAACACAAAAATTCTTAGTAACTGATAGTAGAAAA
>CADCCP010000093.1 GCA_902800005.1 uncultured Ruminococcus sp.
ACAAAGGGACTGGCACCCGGAGATCCGGCAAAAATGGCAGCCCGTATGATCGAGAGTGTTGATATCGAGCCTGCACCACTTCGTCAAGTGTATGGTTCACAGGCACTTGTAGCAACAATAAAAAAGCTTGAAGAAAGAGTCGCAGATTACAGGACACAGACAGAGCTTGCGGCTTCAACTGATGTTACGGAGGAATGAATATGGCAATTACAGAGTTTTCAAAAGCCTATCACGAAAAGATGTTTCCCGGATATGTGTCCGACTTCCTTCGTACAGACCCGGAGTTTATCGAGCGTTTCGATAATTTTGCATTTGATGAAGTCATCAATCAGGAGAGTCAGGGACTGGATGATAAGACAAGATTCATGGCTATCCTTGCAACGCTTCTCGGCTGTCAAGGCATTGATGAATTCAGGGCAATGGTTCCGCCGGCAATAAATTTCGGCGTGACACCGGTAGAGATAAAGGAGATTACCTATCAGGCAGTTGCTTATCTCGGTATCGGCAGGGTGTTCCCCTTCCTGAAGGCAGTCAATGCTATTTTTGAGGAAAAGGGTATTTCACTTCCTCTTGAAGGACAGGCAATGACTACAACTGAAAACCGCCGTGAAATGGGAACTCAAGCACAGGTGGATATCTTCGGCGAAGGAATGAAGGATTTCTGGAAATCCGGACCGGAGGAATCAAGACACATCAATTATTGGCTTGCTGACAACTGTTTCGGGGATTACTACACAAGAACCGGACTTTCCTATGCACAGCGAGAGATGATAACATTTTGTTTCCTTTCAGCACAGGGCGGCTGCGAACCACAGCTCACGGCTCATGCAGCGGCAAATATGAAGATCGGAAATGACAAGGCCTTTCTTATCAGAGTAATCAGTCAATGCCTGCCTTATATCGGTTATCCGAGAAGTCTGAATGCACTTGCGTGTGTCAACAAGGCGGCTGAAAATTGAAGGAGGCAACGGCTATGAACGAAAAGCAAAAGGTTTTGCTTATTAACGGAAGCCCTCATCAAAAGGGTTGTACTTATACGGCTCTTTCAGAAGTAGCTTCTGCACTGAATGAAGAAGGAATTGAAACCTCGTTTTACTGGATAGGCAACAAGCCTGTTGGCGGTTGTATCGGATGCTTTCAGTGTACGAGTAAAAAGCAGTGTGTGTTTGATGATAAGGTGAATGAATTCACCGCACTTGCAGTTGGATATGACGGATTTATTTTCGGCTCACCTGTATATTATTCGGGAATGAACGGTAATCTGATGAGCTTTATGGACAGGGTATTTTTCTCTGCATCTCTGCAGGAACCGCATCCGTTCCGGTTCAAGCCGGCTGCTGCTGTGGTATCTGCAAGAAGGGCAGGAACAACTTCCGCTCTTGATCAGATGAATAAATATTTTCTGCATCAGCAGATGCCGATAGCGACTTCACGATATTGGAACATGGTTCACGGAAACACGCCGGAAGAGGTGTGCAAGGACGAAGAAGGCTTGCAGATCATGCGGTATCTCGGAAGAAATATGGCGTGGCTGCTAAAGCTTAAAGAAACTGGTGAAAAAGTGGGAATTGCACTTCCAAAGCAGG
Source organism: uncultured Ruminococcus sp. (assembly GCA_902800005.1). Taxonomy (GTDB): domain Bacteria; phylum Bacillota; class Clostridia; order Oscillospirales; family Acutalibacteraceae; genus UBA1213. The sequence continues at coordinate 1,587 of CADCCP010000093.1, forward strand.
AAGAAATCAGAAAGGCTACTAACTTCATAAGAAATCAGGAATAATCCGGATTGCAGAAAGGAGGCAAGCCTATGAAAGCCAGAAATATCACTATGCATATCATAGACCTGATAATGACAGAAAATCTGTTGTTTCTGATACCTTCGGGAAATGCTGCATTTTGAAAACATGAATATGTCAGATATAAAAACAACACTGTTAATGAGGTAATAGCAATGATTGATGAAAACGAAATAAAGCAGCTTTATTATGATATGTACACTGCTATGATAGAAAAGAATGAATCTGAGCTTAACAGAGTTCACGATGATTCATTTGTCCTGATACACATGACAGGTATGCAGCAGACCAAAAGAGAGTATATTCATGCCATTATGAACGGAACGCTGAACTACTATTCGTCTGAAAATGACAGTCTGGAGATCAGCATAAACAGAACTTCTGCAAAGGTGATTGGTCGGAGCCGTGTTACTGCCGCCGTATTCGGTGGCGGAAGGCATACATGGCATCTTAGGCTCACTTTTGACCTGAAAAAGACTGATGACGGGTGGAAGTTTATGAAGGCTCAGGCATCGACATACTAAGGTTTGATGCATAATCAGCTGTTGCTATTTTATTTTACGATATCATTATGGTATAATTAAGACATAAAAAACGAACGGAGGTAATACTTATGTCAAAAACACTCATAGCTTTCTTTTCGAGAGCGGATGAAAACTATTTCGGCGGTGCCATGCGTTATGTTAAGGTAGGCAATACGGAGATCGTGGTAAACTCAATGAAAGATATGCTCACAGCGGATATTTTCAAAATTGAAATGAAGGAACCCTATTCTCCGGGTTATATGACTTGTATCGATCAGGCAAAAAAACATCTTCGAAGTAACGCAAGACCTGAGCTTGTCAGCTTGCCGGACAGAGTTGACGAATATGACACTATTATTTTAGGTTATCCGAACTACTGGGGAACCATGCCGATGGCGGTATTCACATTCCTTGAAGCCTTTGACTTTTCCGGAAAGACCATACTGCCCTTCTGCACCAACGAGGGCAGCGGAATGGGCAAAAGCGAAAAGGATATAAAGAATACTTGCAACGGTGCTAATGTAGCGAAAGGACTGGCAATCAGAGGCAGCAAGGCTGCAGGCTCAGAGACCGATGTGAAAAAGTGGCTTGCAAAAAACGGAGTGATTTAAGAGGGCGGAAGTTATGAAATATACATTACTGAATAATGTATAACGCTTTTATCACCGCACGGACGTTCAGCTTGCACAATTTGCAGCATGGCAGCCGAAATATGAGAAAAAGTAAAGGGTGATCGTAATGAAAAAGGTTATCTCTGTACTGACTATGTTTGCACTATTATTGTTTGCTTTTGCCGGGTGTTCTTCTGATAGCGGAAAAAGCGAGAGCAGCAAACCCCAGGCAGAAAAAAACACATCACAGTCAGATAACGCAAGCGAAGATGATAATTCTACGCAGTCAAACGCAAATGCTGCTGATGAATCAAAAACTACCGCAGGCAGCAACGTTATCGTTGTATATTTTTCAAGAACAGGAGAGCAATATTCAGTTGGTGTGATTGATGAGGGTAATACTGCCATCGTGGCAAAAATGATTGCAGAAAAAACCGGTGCGGATATCTTTGAAATATTGCCAGAAACGGATTATTATCCATATACTTACACAGAACTGACCGAAGTCGCCAAAAAAGAGCAGAACGAAAATGCTCGTCCGGCAATAAAGAGTGCCCTGCCTGTTATGTCAAAGTATGACACGGTGTTTATTGGTGCTCCGGTATGGTGGGGTGATTGGCCGATGATTATGTACACCTTCTTTGAAAGTGCAAATCTGTCTGGCAAAAAGCTGATACCATTTTCCACTCACGAAGGCAGCGGTCTTTCAGGTTTTGACAGCAAGCTGTCAGCTGCAGTTACGGATGCAGAGGTACTCACAGGACTCTCTGTACGTGGAAGCGACTGTCAGAATGACAAGGCAGGCGTAAAATCAAAGGTAAATGAATGGATAAGCGGTCTTGGGTTATCATAAAATCGAGCAGGGAATAAAATATCAGGAGTGTCAGACTTACATTATGGTCTGATACTCCTGCTTTTATTGGCAGAAAAGAAAAATATAAATAATATGATTATCAGTATTGCATTTTTTACAGCAGTTTCCAAGTTTTAAAAAAATAAAAGAGTGAATTACTCTCCGAAAAGGCGTAAAATGGCAAGTAACCACACAAGCCATTGTGACTTTGAAGGGAGAGTAATTCACATGAAAGCATTATACACCCAAATAAGTATTATTTACAAGCTCAAAAAGGCATTTTTAGAAATATTTTCTGCTGAAGGCAAGCATACCAAGGAACATCTGTTCGATTTGCTGCTGTCTGTGTTGTGTTTGAATGGATTTCAGAGCATCAGCTACAATTTTGAACACTGTATCGGCGACATATCGGATAACAAATTGAACTCGTACTATTTTACGCTGAATGATAGCAGAATCGATTTGTCGCAATGGATGAAAAACATTGTTAGGATAGCTTTGTCCTTGATTCACGAAAAACTTCTTAACGATTTGATCATCTTGTCCATAGACGATACGATGGCAGAAAATTATGGTGAACATTTTGAAAATCGTACAAAGTTGTTCGATCATGCCAGACACAATGACTCTAACTATCTGAACGATCACTGATTTGTCAGCATTATGCTGTCTGTTCCTATACTCGACAAACATATCAATTGCAAACCTACAAATATGATATAGTCAAATGCTGATTATTTATTAATATTTTTACAGACTTATGATATAATAATGTATATAGTATACTAGGAGTGTGAAGTATGAATACAATCACTATGAAAATACACGACATAAAAGGATTCAACGATGGAACTATAGAGTTACCTATTGAAAATGATATATATGCAATAGTTGGTAATAATGGTAGCGGTAAAAGTACTATCATGTCATGTCTTGCTCAACTAATATCAAGACATAATTTAGGAATGCTTCGCAATGAAGATTACTGTAGCGATTCATATGTTAAATTCATATATGAAGGCAAACAAGATGTATGGACTTGTAATAAGAATGGGTTTTGGAAATCATCATTATATCCTGACACTATTTCGTTTAATGGAACTTATGAGGGAAGTTTATTCTACGGACAACGCTTCAGAGACTCAAAAAATGTTGATGAACTTATGGAGAAAGGAAAAATATCTGATGACTCGATAGTAGATGCTGATGAATATATAGTGAATAAATTGGGCGAAATACTACACGGCAATCCATTATATTATAAAGGATTAAAAAAGATAAAAAACAAGAAGATTGCTCAGGATTTAAAGTTAAAGAACACACCTTATTTTTCAGTTTCTAAAAGTGGATTGATTAGTCAATATCGTATGAGTTCTGGAGAATGTTTATTGATTTCGTTGCTTCATTTCATATACAATTCGATCATAAGAAAGTCTTTGCCATCTGATTCTCCAATAATAATGATTATTGATGAAATCGAACTAGCTCTTCATCCCGTAGCAATCACAAAATTACTTGATTTACTTAAGGAGTTAGTTCGTGAATATGATAATCTTACAGTTTTTATCACATCGCATTCCCCAGAAGTAATACGCAAAATAGCTCCAAACAATATATACAAGATAGAAAGGGTTGATTCGGATAGTAACAATTTTGAAATTGTCAATCCTTGTTATCCTAGTTACGCCATCAGAGATGTTTATGAGCATGATGGATTTGATTATTTATTGCTTGTAGAAGATGAACTTGCCAAAAGATTTGTCAAACAATCTATAATTGATTTATCATTAAATACTAGAGCGTGTTAACATAAAATAGCATCAAAAATCATAGCCAGAGAAATGACAGCAGAATAAATGATATCAAGTTTATCATAGCGAGTAAATACT